>JANODW010000418.1:0-4898 GCA_031412875.1 Pirellula sp.
AATGAGCGGGTGCGCAGAAGAAACTGACCAGCCAGAGGCACCCAATCATCGGGTGAATCGGATTCCGAAACGTCTTTGATGCGATCATGAACCTGCCCTCGAGAGTTGATTGCGTGCGCTCAAGAAATGTCGCAATGGGGGGAGGAAGGGGAGATCGGTCCGCAGGTGCAGGTAGCTAACGCCTGCCCCGATGAGCTCTTGAACAATGGGTGGCTTGCCGCGCCAACGGGAAGTACTTCCGCCCAGAAACATCCGACCCGTCTCGGATTCGACTCCCCGAAAGAAGCCAGCCCGCAAATTTCCACCTTCAGCGGGATCCTCCAAATGCAGTACAACGACATCGTGCTTCTGGGCGGCATGCCTGAGGCTCGCACTGAGATTTGGATCATGCAGATCGCTTAATACGACCAAGATACTGGAGCGAGCGAGGCGAGGCTCCAGAGACCGAACGCGATCGGCCAACATCGTCTGTTCAGCTCGGGCCTGCAGTCGGAGCGGTTCCATTGCCCTCCATAGGTCTCCTTCGGAAAGGCTAGGCTCGAGCCGAGTCTCCCGTTCACCGCCACCCACGATGGCCACCGGACTCAATCGACGCAATCCCACCAAACCCATTGCCGACGCGATCCAAATGGCGGTTTCGTGCTTGGAGATTGCAATCGAGGAAACGCTCATCGACGAAGACGTATCGATGACCAAGTACATGGCAATCCGTTTGAGCGTCTCGTATTGTTTCACAAACGCTTTGCCAGTCTTTGCGGTGATTCTCCAATCCAGTTGACGCACCGAATCTCCAGGCTCATACGGGCGAGACTGGGCATACTCCAATCCGCACCCCACGAAGCGGGATGTATCGGTTCCAAATGCCATATCATCCGCCAATCGACGCGCAACGATTTCGAAGTCGGCGTGAACGAGTTCACTGGGCGGCCGCAAGCTTTGCTTTATAGGTTTTGGCATCGCGGGACAGTTCTATGTCATCGTTTCAAGGAGATCGCGGAGGATATCGGACGGGCTAACCCCATCAGCAAGCGCTTCGTAGGTCAATCGGATGCGATGCAGGATCACGTCTTCGGCCAACGCAAAAAGATCTTCAGGCACCGCGTACTCTCGCCCATATAAAAACGCTCTTGCTCTGGACGCTTGCACCAGAGAAAGCGAAGCGCGCGGGCTGCAACCCAGTTCGATGCGAGGGTGATTGCGAGTGCGATGCACCAATTCTACGCAATCGCGAATGAAGACTTCGCTAACGTGAACCTCCTGAACCGCCTTCATCGCTGCCGTCAAATCCTGAACGTGCAACAGTCCGGAGTCCGTGATCGCGTCAAATGCAGACATCGGCACCGCTCCATCTCCCTGCCTCATCAGCTTTAGTTTCAAGCTTCGGCGCACCACCTCCGCTTCGTCGTCTGGTTGAGGATACGTCAATCGATGGCAAAGCATAAAGCGATCCAATTGCGCTTCGGGCAACTCAAACGTTCCCGCTTGTTCGACTGGATTTTGAGTTGCGATCACCAAAAAGGGAGCGGGCAACCCATGCGTCTGATCCCCGATGGAGACCTTGCGTTCCTGCATCGCTTCCAGCAAGGCAGATTGCACTTTCGGACTGGCGCGATTGATCTCGTCGGCCAGTAGTAGGTTGGTAAACACAGGGCCTTTGTGGATTCGAAACTCTCCTGACTTTTGATCGAGGATCTCCGAACCTACAATATCCGAAGGGAGCAAGTCGATCGTGAACTGCACCCGTTTGAACTGCAGATCGATCGCTTTGCTCACCGTTTGGACAAGCAGCGTCTTGGCGATCCCTGGGACTCCTTCCAACAGCAGATGGCCGCCCGTCAGCAACGCAATCATGACGCGTTCGACCACGACTTCTTGGCCCACGACAGTATTGGCAACATGGCCGCGAATGATGCGAGAAAACTCCGACTGCTTTGCTCCATTCACGGAGGGAGGCGTGTCGGCAGCGGATGGGTACGATGGAATCATCGATCACTTTCTGGTTTGGCGTCTGTCGGTTTTTTTGATTCGGGTGAGGATGGTTCTGTTGTGGATGACTTTGGTGTGGATGACTTTGGTGTGGATGGATCTGCGGAAGCGGTAATGGTTGGTTGCAAACCATCGACAACTTCCTCCGGGATGGGGACCGATTCTGCAAGCAGTTGATTGAGGGCCTTGTCTAAGAAGTCCAGTTTGAGTCCCGCCGCTCTGAGCTTGCCTGAGCGATCGATAACGATCGTCGCAGGCGAGAATTTGATTCCCATCGCATTGCTCGTAACTCCTGTGCCCGCGTCCCCGTCAGCAGGTTTGCGATCCATGGCGACCGGCAACTCGATGCGTTTTTCTTCCATCACTGCTTTCAGCCGATCGCGGCTCGTTCTGGAATCGCAAACAGCCATGAAGAGAACTCCCTGGCTTGCGAATCGCCCTGCGACCGCTTGCAGTTTTAGAAGCTGGTCGGTGGAGGTCGCCAACTCAGGTCGAACAAATTGGATGACCCGTACCTGTTGGTTCCAATTGTCTAGATCTAGTGCCGGTCCAAGCCAACCGTCGACCGATAGCGTTGCTGCCGGTTTACCTTCCACCTCTTTGGCGGACTGCAATCGTTTTTCTCCGCCTAAGAACCACTTCTCTGGAAAGGGGACATTCTTTGCGATAGAGATCCCCATCGATTCGATCGGATTGCCCTGCATTAGCTGGAGGACAGCCTCCTCGACTTTGTTGGGTTGGATCCCCGCGGCCCTCACGATGCCATCGCGATCGATGATGAAATAGGTCGGCCAGAACTTGAGGGCATACGCTTTGGTCGTTTCCCCTTGACCTTCTTTGATGTTGTCCAAGGCGACGGGATAGTTGATCCCTTTGTCTGCGATCACTTGATCTACGGTATCCCAGCCCGCTTTGGCATCGTGCAAACCGATTAGCACTACGCCTTTGTCTTTTACCTTTTCCACGAACGCGACATTCTTGGGGATGGCAGCCATGCAGGGGCCGCACCAAGTGGCCCAGAAGTCGAGCACGATGATCTTGCCCTTAAGGTCCGCCAGGGTCGTTTTCTCGCCACGCCATTCTGCAACGGAAATCTCTGGCGCAGGTTTGCCCTCGAGGCTGCGTAGATCCTCAAGCCCCTCTCCATCGCGGACGTACCAGTCATTGGGGAACAAGCTATCCGGACCCGTCGCTGCCTGCGGTTCCCCCGTTTGGGCGTTAGCAGATCCCAAGCATTCCACTCGAAACAGCGTCGCCATGAGAGATGCCAGCGACAGGAACGATAGAGCTATGGCAGACGTACGAACTATCCTTGCAAGCATTGAATGGATCCTCAAAACATTCCCGTAGGCCAAATTGCCAAGTCTATCCTTGGCCGGACTTTCTAGTGTACTGAATGTGCCCCGAGCATAAAACAAAATTCTAATGATTGTCTGATGGTCGTGAGAGGGTGGCGTTCACCGACCATTCCGTCGCGTTGATTGCCTCGTGCAGCGACCGGATTCTCAGGCAAAAAGAACCCCAAACCCGAGGGTGTCAGCAAAGTCAACGCGACCGTCACGTCTGCAGATTTCAGCCCAGATTGTCCATGCTCCCTAGACGGTATTCGATGATTTTGCGTTGAATTCGATGCAACTGGCTCCCGATCAAATAGGAGTGCGGATTCATGCAATGATTGGGAAAAGGAGCGTTAGCATCTTGTTCAAGTGGGAGCACTCGACACTCATGCGAATCACGTGCGCCGCGGCGTGGGTTTTTGTCGCAGCAACATGCATCGGCCAGAACGCGTGTGCGCAGACCGCTCCGATTGAGGTGTCGGACTTGCTTCCAGATCAGTCGCTCGAATACCAACCGCTGGAATTCGATCAGCCCGCGCGCAAACCGACAAGTCACTTGTTCGATGAGATCGTGTTCCAGTTTGCGATCGACGGATCAAAGCAACCTCAGGACTTTGGGGTCAATGCGAATCTCGGAGGGCAAACTGGAGTGAACTGGGGGTTGCCGCTTTTGGATGCGTATGGAGTTGGCGCTCAGATGGGGACCAGCATCACCGCGTCGGCCAATGCCGTTCGTGTTTTTGAACTTTTAGGGGAGTCCACAGGAAGAACGCAGAGCTATACGACCGTGGGATTGTTTCAACGAAGGGATAGCGGTTTCGCTTGGGGATTCGCACATGACTTCTTGGTCAGCCGTTCGTTCGACTCGTTTCATCTGGGTCAATGGCGAATACGCGGTAGCTATCAGCTCTCGAAAAGCAATGAAGTCGGTGTGACGTCGACGCTCCAATCGTATGCCGATCAAGGACTTTTCGGAAGCAAACCACCGGTAGCATTGACGCCTATCGACCAGGGAAGTCTTTATTATAGACGGTTTTGGGATACGGGAGCGCAAACGACGGCTTGGTTTGGATTGGCAGATAAGCACGGCGAAGACAATGCGGTCACCGGTCCATCGCCGAGCAAGCAGTATCCGTTTCTTATGGGAGCCGATGTGCTGATGCCTTTGACCACGAGCCTAGCGATCTATGGGGAGACCAATATGATCATGCCTAGCGACACTGGCACCGTCGACGCCTTTTTGGGGATTCAATGGTATCCTCGTTCCCGATCGTTTAGGGCAAGGCGAGGGAAGTATAGTCCACTGCTCCCACTGGCGTCCCCGACATCGTTTGCCGTCGACTTGTCGCAATCGGTCCTTTGATTGCGTCTAGTTGGGATGCAGGTCTTTGGTCTATCGATCCTTGAGCACTTTCACCGAACGGCTTGCTCGGTCCAAGAAATTGGTTTTGGATTCGCCGGCTTCCAAATAGATTGGGCTGCCGATGGTGATGGAGCTGAGCAACGGAACCGGCATGAACTCACCGCGAGGGAGAATGCGATTGAGGTTGTCCATATAAACCGGGATCAACTCGA
>JANODW010000419.1:0-15942 GCA_031412875.1 Pirellula sp.
GTTACTCCGGGATTGCATTATGCAGTCGACCAAAAAGGTGATTTTGGCTTATTTGAAATCGGCAGCGCAGTCTCTTTTGCCGTGTCGACGGAACGCTTTACCGATTCCACATGGAATCTTGACATGCGATGGTCTTGGTAAAGGTAACGGTAGGTTGGGAAAAGCACAGCCGTCGGACCAACAGAAGAATTTCTGGAAGAATCTGCGATCGATAGTGTAGGATCGCAGTTTGTGTTTCGCGCCGAACGCCAGGTCGACTTTCTTTTTGGCGCTTTCTGGTAATTTAAACCAGTTGCGATTCCAGACAAAACGGTTTCTTTGATTGGTGGTATTGGTCGGGTTATCGTAACAAAGGTTTCATTCGTTTCGGGAACACGGGAAAGAAAACGTGGACTAAGATTTATCTGCGTGGTGGCCTGAGGCACATGCCGAAAGAGGTTTTGACGGTTTTGCGATTTGGTTTTTTGCGTAACACGGGAGCGTTTGGGCGATGAGCAATGAGTTGGAGGCGTACATTGTTGCTGTCAGCCCGGATGCACCGAGCGGAGTGGATCTGGAATATGATCCCGACTTTTCGCGGATGGAAAAAGCCGCTCAAGGGACACCGGACCAGGAGTTTGGTGCAACCAAAATCGAAGGCTCACCGGCGGACTGGGACGAAGTTCGCGATGCTGCGCTGAGCATCCTGAGCAGGTCGAGAGACTTGCGGGCCGCGACTTACCTAGCCGAAGCCGAGTTGTCGAGAGTTGGGCTCATCGGCTTTCGCAATGCTTTGCATCTTATTTCGGTTTATGTCGATCAATTTTGGGAGACGGTGTATCCTCAGTTGGATGCCGATGACGACGACGACCCAACGATTCGAATCAATGCCCTAGCAGGGTTGCGAAAGGTCGGAGGAGTGATCCGTCAACTCCGCGAAGCACCGATTTTGATTAGTCGATCGGTCGGTCGATTTAGTTGGACGGACTGCGCTATTGCCAAGGGAGAGATTCCCGTGCCGGTTGGGATGGATTCGCCCCCAACCCAAAAGAAGATTGACGCCGCAGTCATGGCTTGCGATTCCAAGGACTTTGGGGAACTGGTGCAAGCCGTTGAAGACTGCATCAAATATACAGCGGCTATCGAGAATGGTTTTTCCGATAGGCTAGGGCCGGCGATCGGTCCGAATCTCGATCAACTGACCAAAGAACTCAAAGCGATTTATCGATTTCAAAAAATTTGGATGGCTGCGAGGAAAGAGTCCGATGATTCAGCAGCAGCCAGCGGGTCAGACGCAAGGGTCGGTTCCGATTTGATCAACGAGGTTCCATCACCCGCGGGGGGGGCCGCCCAAGCCAGAGGTCCATTTGTAATCACTCGACGAGAAGATGTGATTGAGGGGTTGGATAAGATCATCCAATGGCTTGAACGCAACGAACCATCAAGTCCACTTCCAATGCTGTTGAAGCGCGCGAAACGGCTTTCGACCATGAGCTTCTTGGATATACTGCGTGACATCTCTCCGGATGGACTAAATCAAGCGGTGGTGATTGGTGGACCGGAACCCGACCCCCCTGAAGTAAAGGCACCTGATGCGCCCCAGAAAATATTGCCGAGCGGCAAAGCTTCTAAGCCTGTTGATGCAAACGACGGTTATTGAATTGCTACAATGCGCACCGCCGCGATGCGTCCAAGCGATTGGAAAAATGGAGTAGACTACGAATCCGTGACAACCTGCTGATAAACTAAGAAAGATAAGAAGGAATAAAGAATGGCAAAGCAAAGTTCACAGAAATTCATCGCGAGAAACCGGTCACCGCGTGTCCAGATCGAATACGATGTAGAAGTTTATGGCGCGCAAAAAACGATTCAACTGCCTTTTGTGATGGGAGTGCTAAGCGATCTTTCCGGCAATCCCACCGAAAAGCTTCCTGGAGTCGGTGACCGAAAGTTTCTGGAAATCGATGTCGACAATTTCGATGAGCGGCTCAAATCGATGAAGCCTCGGGTAGCGTTTGCCGTCCCGAACACCTTGACCGGCGAAGGGAACTTGATGTGCGATGTCACGTTCGAAAGCATGGATGATTTTTCGCCGGCAGCCATCGCCAAGAAAGTGGAGCCGCTTCGCAAACTGCTTGAAACTAGAACGCAACTTGCTAACCTCATGACGTACATGGATGGGAAAGCCGGCGCGGAGGAATTGGTTGGTAACTTGCTAAAGGATCCGACCTTGCTTCGTTCTTTGGCGTCCACTCCGAATCCAGAAGCCACGAAGACTACAGCTCCATCGGCAAGTGCAACGCCGGCTGTCGCATCCGCACCAAGTGTGACCCCTGCTGCCGTTGCGCCTGCCGCCGCTCAACCGGTGGCACCCGTTACGCCGACCGCTCCAACGCCAACGGCTGGCTCAGGCGACAGTGCAGAAGACGACTTGGATGCTTTGCTAAACGATCTCTAAGATTCGTTCACGAGAATCCACTAGGATTCGTTGAATGGCAAAAGTTTCAAAGTCGTATTGTTCATCAGATTCAATTTAGTTTACGGGAAAGATTTCAAGGTAGGTTAGAAATGGAAAGACAATCTCAAGCGTCGTTAGGTGCAACCGAATTTGCAGAAGGTGACTTTTCCGCGTTGTTGAAGAAAGAGTTTCGCCCCCAGTCAGACGATGCCAAAAATGCGATCGAGTCGGCGGTAAAAACCCTTGCCGAGCAAGTTCTGATAGACTCGAACGTGGTATCGAATGACACACTTGCATCGATCACTGCGATCATCGCGTCGCTCGACAAAAAACTGACCGAGCAAATCAATCAGATCATTCACCATTCGGACTTCCAACAACTCGAGGGTGCTTGGCGTGGACTGCATTACCTGGTCAATAACACCGAGACCGATGAAAATCTAAAGATTCGTGTTTTCAATATTTCCAAAGCAGAGCTTGGCAAGACGGTCAAGAAATTCAAGGGGACCGCTTGGGATCAAAGCCCTATTTTCAAGAAGATTTACGAAGAGGAGTACGGACAATTCGGCGGCGAGCCTTACGGTTCCCTCGTTTGCGACTATCACTTCGACCATAGTCCTCCGGATGTCGCGTTGCTAACCGAGATGGCTCAAGTTTGCGCAGCTTCGCACACTCCTTTGATCACAGGAGCTTCGCCGAGTTTGTTCCAGCTAGGGAGTTGGCAAGAACTGAACGATCGTCGCGATTTGACTAAGATCTTTGGAACTCCCGAATATGCGGCTTGGCGTTCTCTCAGAGAGTCCGATGATTCTCGTTATCTAGGGCTTTGCTTACCAAGATACCTAGCTAGGTTGCCGTATGGTTCAAAAACGGATCCCGTTGAAGAGTTCGACTTCGAAGAATCCGTGGATGGCAGCGATCATTCCAAATATTGCTGGGCGAATGCAGCGTACGCAATGGCGACGAATATCACGCGATCCTTCAAACAGTATGGTTGGTGTACTTCGATTCGAGGGATTGAGTCGGGTGGTGCAGTGGAAGGACTACCGACACACACGTTCCCGACCGAGGACGGTGGGGTCGATATGAAGTGCCCCACGGAGATTGCGATCGGCGATCGTCGCGAAGCCGAGTTAGCCGAGAATGGTTTCATGCCATTGATTCACAAGAAGAATAGCGACTTTGCGGCATTCATTGGAGCTCAGTCTTTGCAGAAGCCTGTAGAGTACGATGATCCTGACGCCAGTGCCAACGCGCAATTGTCAGCACGGTTGCCGTATCTTTTCGCGACCTGCCGATTCGCGCATTACCTGAAGTGCATGGTCCGCGATAAAGTCGGTAGCTTCCAGGATAAAGGCACACTCCAAGTTTGGCTCCAAAACTGGATCAATCGCTATGTTGAGCCCAACCCTGCCGCGGCCTCGCAAGAAGACAAAGCCAGAAGGCCATTGGCAGAAGCCCAGGTGATCATCGAGGAGGATCCAAGCAATCCAGGCTACTACAAGTCGAAATTCTTCCTGAAGCCACATTACCAATTAGAAGGACTAACCGTTTCGTTGCGTCTGACATCGCGAATCCCGAGCGCCTAGCATTTGATTGCGAGGTGCTCAAAAGCGCTCGTGTCGCTTTTGTAGTTTGCGTAGACGTTTTGTTTTTTTCAGTTCGTTGTTTCAAAACTAGAGGTTTCCAATGATTTTAGTAAGAATTGATGGCATCACAGGCGATAGTCAAATCGAGGGATTCAAGGATTATTTCACGGCAGAAAGTTTCGGATTTGGCGTGGAACGCGAATTGGCTGACAGCGGCAAGGCTGGTACCGCAGACGTAAACATCGGTGTGGGGGAACTGCAAGAATGCACTATTTCCAAGAGCATGGATAGCGCATCTGCGTTTCTTGCAAAGAAGGCGATCAGCGGCTCGTCATGCGGGACCGCGGATATCAAATTTATAGAAACGATCACACGCGACAACAACGAGATGTTCAACATCGTTTACTTGTCGTACAAGTTGGACAATGTCTTTATCAAGTCTTGGAGCACCAGCGGCGACGGTGATGATCGGCCGACGGAAGACGTAGCGATTTGGTACAACAAGATTGCGTTCGGCTACTTCATAACCAAGGACGGAAAGGAGTTCAAATTTGCTGGCGACTGCAAATGGGACCAAACCAAATCCAAGCCATGGAGCGAGTGCACGCTTCCCTCCGCCGCGGAAGAGCATAAAGCGACCTAGTGATTACTTCTCGGTGACCCATCGAATAGAACAATCATAAAGTTGGCGGAGTAAAGTACCGTGGGTACTTCAAACCCTTCGCCAACCGGGGTTGCCCTAGTTCGATTTCGGACGGGTGCTTTTTGCGGTGGAGGTGTTTTGTGATTGTTGTTCAAATCCAAGGTGTGCCGGGCGACGTAAAAATCCCAGGTTACGACAGGGAGAAATGGTTTGTCGCGGAGTCGTTTGGCTTTGGGGTGGGCAAGAGCGTTCAGGCCTCTGACTCCAGCAAGGACATCGAAATCGGAAAAAAAGACGAGCAGGAATTGACGATCGAGAAATCCGTGGACTCTGCCACGGTCTATTTGATGTACCTTGCAATGAAAGGCCGGTCCGGTTCAGAGACTGGTTTTTTTTCGGTCGATATCCATTTGATTCAAGCAAGCACAGACGGCGGAGCACTTGCTGCGTTTCTGAAGATTCGCATCGAGAACGCAATGATCAAGCAATGGGACATCAGTGCTAACGACGATAACCGTCCGACAGAGTCACTGCGCATTTGGTTTAACAAGTCGGCGATGAAGTACCGATCGACTCAGGACGGTGTGACGTTTAGTACGCATGGACCCCTCGGTTGGGACGAACAGGGTAACAAAGACTGGAAGCCACAAAAGCTCTTGATTAAAGACGATTGATCAAAGACGATTGTTTTTTGATGGATGCAAATTGATTTGGAGTGCAACGAGAGCCTGGTCACCATCGTGGTGGCATGCGCAGCCGGGGGCTACTAGTCGATCGAACCAAAACCTACGAACGGATGGAACTATGTCCTCTTTGCATTCCCTGCGAAATGCTGATCTGGCTTCTACATTAAAAAGCTTGCAAGGCGAAGTTCGGGACAATCCGGCGGACCCCAAGCACCGAATCTTTCTTTTCCAACTTCTCTGTGTGCTTGGGCAATGGGAACGCGCGTTGGGGCAGCTCAATGTACTGCGAGACCTCAATGCAGAGTCACTCTCGTTGGTTCAAACGTATCAAGAGACTCTGAATTGCGAAGCGCTGCGCGATGCTGTCTTTTCTGGGAAACGGTCGCCGTTGCTCTTTGGCGAACCAGAGCCGTGGATGGCATTGATGTTGGAATCGCTCAAAATCTCTGGTCAGGGCAACTTGGCCGAAGCGGCCTCGATGCGGGATAAGGCTTTTGAAGATGCCCCTACCGTTTCAGGAGCATTGACCCTTTTCGAGGAAAAAACCAGCGATGCTACCACGTCTGCCGAAACGCTCCCTTTCGAATGGATCGCAGATGCCGATTCGCGCATCGGCCCATTCCTAGAAGCGATCGTGAACGGAAAGTATTTTTGGATTCCTTTTCATCGCATCCGATCGATCCGTTTTGAGAAGGTTGCCGACCTCCGCGATCTCGTGTGGCTTCCGGTTCGCTTTGAGTGGGCCAATGGTGGTGAGACCGTTGGATTTGTTCCCACACGTTATGTGGATAGTCATTCTCAAACGGACGATCACATTCGATTGGGGCGGAAAACGGTTTGGAACGATGTTGGTGAGGGCTCTTTTGTTGGCTTGGGACTGCGAATCCTTGCGACAGACGCCGACGAGTATCCATTGACCAAAATTCAGAAGATTGAGCTGCGACACGAGTAACCTGCATGGCTGAGCTGACCCAAAAAGAACGATTGCAACCTTCGCTGCTTGATAGGCTAACAGACGATTCGCCGACGGAGCGAAACGAATCCAGGGATGCTCGCGTCCTGAGCTTGAAGAAACTGCGCGAGTGCGTTTTGAGAGACCTCACGTGGCTTCTCAATACAGAGAGTTTTGAGTCGGTCGTCAATTTGGACTCCGTCCCAGCAGTGAAAAGTTCCTCGCTGAATTATGGGATACCCACCGTTGCGGGTTTAACAGCCTCTGGGCTCGAGCTGGCAAAATTGGAAAGGCAAGTCAAAAACGCTATCATCGCTTTCGAGCCTCGGTTGCTTAAAGACAAGTTAACGGTCGAGGCGCTTTTGTTCGACGAAGAGATGAGTCGAAACACGTTGGTGTTCGAAATCAATGGTGAGTTATGGGCACAACCCGTTCCCCTGCGAATGCACCTGCGAACCGAACTCGATTTGGAGACGGGCAAAGTATCAATCGTTGAGTCCAGCCAGTAATTTATTAATCTTTGGGGTGTCAAATATGCAATCCGCGCCTGTAGCAACCTAACTATGGATCCAAGACTTTTAGAGTTTTACAATCGCGAGCTGCTCTACATCAGGGAGATGGGAGGGGAGTTCTCGCGTGATTTTCCTAAAATTGCGGGACGACTCGGCCTAGACGGTTTCGAATGCGCAGATCCGTATGTGGAGCGGTTGCTAGAGGGTTTTGCTTTTTTGGCTGCTCGCGTTCACCTCAAACTCGATGATGAGTTTCCAAAGTTTACCGACCATCTGTTGGAGATGGTTTACCCGCACTATCTATGCCCGACGCCGTCGATGGCCGTTGTTCAATTCGAGGCAGACGTAGGGCAAGGGAAATTGGAGGAAGGCTTCACGTTGGATCGCGGGACATCGATGCGCAGCCTGATGGGGACGGGCGAGCAAACCACCTGCGAGTACAGGACCTCACAGCCGGTCACGCTTTGGCCTTTTAATATTCATGAGGCTGCTTACGCAAGTCGAGATATCGTTTCAACGCGATTGCCCAGCCGCATGAAGGATGTCAAATCGGTTTTAAGGCTGCGACTGAAATCAAGCAGTGGCGTCCAGTTCAGCGATATGGCGATCGATCGATTGCCGATCTACATCCGCGGACGGGATACGCGAACCATGTTGCTTTACGAACAACTTTTTGCGGACGCGCAAGGGGTTGTGTTGTCCTGGATGAATGGTGCCAACGAAGAAACATCCGAGGTAAAGCAGCCCATTTTGCCGATGGGCTTTGACGATTCTCAAGCCTTGTTGCCGGTCGTGAGCCGATCGTTCCAAGGGTATAGGATGTTGAGCGAGTACTTTGCGTTCCAGCAGCGATTTCTCTTTTTTGAACTCACGGATTTGAATCGTCATCTCCGCCGTTGCAAATCGAATCAAGTCGATATCATCATCCCATTTCGAAGGATTCATCCACGGCTCGAGAACGTCGTAGACGCCGCAAACTTTGGATTGTACTGTACCCCGGCTATCAATCTATTTCCGCATCGCGCCGATCGGATTCACGTCAACGACACGGAAGTCGAATTCCATTTGATTCCCGACCGAACGCGACCGATGGACTTTGAGGTCCACTCCGTATTGGGTGTGACAGGCTATGACAAAGACTCCGATGCAACCCAAAGGTTCCGAGCGTTCTATGAAGTGAGTGACAGCGACGTCCGAGAACAAAGCCCGGCCAACAAATACTATGCGCTGCGCCGAACGCAGCGGCAGCTATCCAGCAGACAGATTCGGAAAGGCCCTCGAACCAGCTATGTCGGAAGCGAGGTCTACGTATCGATCGTCGATGCCAACCAAGCCCCCTATGCGTCCGGCTTGGATCAGTTGGATCTGAGAGTTATGTGCACCAATCGCGATCTGCCCCTCTCGATGCCCGTAGGGAAATCGAATACCGACTTTACTCTCGAAACCGGAGCTCCTGTCCGTTCGATCCGTTGCCTTGCCGGCCCAACCGAACCCAGGCCATCGTTTTGCGAGTCGGCCGGAGAGCGGAGTTGGCGGTTGATTAGCCATCTTTCGCTCAATTACCTTTCGCTCGTCGATGGAGATGGAAAAGGAGCTGCGGCTCTGCGCGAGATGTTGTCACTCTATCAAGAAGTCTATGAGACGGAAGCGGTTCGTCAGTCGGAGGGATTGGTATCCGTAAACGCCAAGCCGATTGTGCATAGACTATCGCAGCGAGGGCCATTGACCTTTGGTCGTGGACTTGAGGTGACTGTCACCTGTGATGAGAGTCGCTTTGAAGGATCGGGAGTGTTTCTGCTTGGCGCGGTGCTCTCAGACTTCTTTAGCAAGTATGTTTCGATCAATTCATTCACGCAAACGGTGCTTCGAACTTTAGAGCGAGGGGAGGTGATGAGATGGCCGATCAACATCGGACGCCGCCCGAACCTCTAGATCGATTGCGGACGCTACAGGACGAACCGTATCGGTTTACCTTGCTGGCCGCCATTCGCATGCTAGATTGCATACTTGGTGATGAAGAGCAGACGGGCAAGGCCAGTCGTCCGTCCAAAGAATCTTTGCGTATTGGGCAACGTCCGTCGTTGACGTTTGCACCGAGTTCGATCGCGAGTATCCAGAGTCGAGCTACCGATGGAAAGTGGCAATTGCAGACCAATTTTCTTGGTTTGTTTGGCCCCAATGGTCCGTTGCCAACTCACTTTAGCGACTTTGCAGACCAGCGGATCAAGCACCATCGCGATCCAACATTTTCAGCGTTCGCAGACATGTTTCACCATAGGATGGCCAGCTTCTTTTATCGAGCGTGGGCTGCAAGCCAACCGACCGTCCATCTGGACCGTCCTGATTCAGACAGGTTTTCAGAGTACGTGGCGTCGTTGTGCGGGCTCGGTCTAAAGCCATTGCGCAATCGCGACCAGATGCCTGACAATGCCAAACTGTTTTTTGCAGCACACCTAGCATCGCAGACACGGCACGGGGCCGGATTGAAGTCGATTCTAGCGGCGTTCTACAAGGTGAATGCGGAGTTGATTCCGTTTGTTGGCCATTGGGTGCCGTTGCCCGAGGACTGTATTTGGAAGATTGGATCGACACGCCATGCCGGTGAGCTTGGCAAAAGCATCACTTTGGGCTCACGCGTTCGAGATTGCCAGCAACGATTTCGAATCGTCCTGGGGCCACTGGACTTTGAACCTTTTTGCCAGTTGCTGCCTAGCGGGGCGAGCATGAAACGGCTCCGCTCTATCGTTGACCAGTATGTGGGGCTTGAGTTGACTTGGGATGTCCAACTCGTGCTGAAGAAAAAGAAAGTGCCTCGCATGGTATTAGGAAGGCAGGGCCAACTCGGTTGGACTACATGGCTTTCTACAAAAACGCCTCAATCGGACGCAGACGAATTGATCGTCAATCCGATTGGGAGATCAGAAAAAGTTTACAAAAGTCATCCCGAAAAATTGCCTAAACAGGCTGTTCGCGAACCATTCACCTCTGGAGTATAGCTGTGTCTGAAATTAGTCGTTCCAAACTGTTTGGTAAGCTCAATGCCATTGGCTTCAAGGCCATTGAAAGCGCGACCACCTTTTGCAAACTCCGGGGCAATCCCTACGTCGAGATCGTGCACTGGTTTCACCAGATTTTGCAGCTTCAAGATTCCGATCTGCATCAGATCATTAAGAAATTTGACTTGCAGCCGGCTCGGATTGCAAAGGACTTCACCGATGCATTGGATAGGCTCCCTCGGGGAGCAACGAGCATCTCAGACCTATCAGCGCACGTCGACGAAGCGGTCGAGCGAGGTTGGATTTTTGCAACATTGATGTTTGGTCAAAATCAAGTCAGAGTGGGCCATTTGATCCTTGGCTGCCTGAAGACTCCTTCCCTTCGCAACACATTGCTCGGTATCTCGCGAGAGTTTGAAAAGGTCAAGGTCGATCAACTATCCGAAAATTTTGCCAACATCGTTGGCTCGTCTCCGGAAGAATCGATGCTTAGCAAAGATGGGAGCACCGTGGGAGGGGGCGCTGTGCCTGGCGAAGCGAGTGGAGCCATGCCCGGTCAAGCAAACGGACAGGATGCATTAAATCGATTTACGGTCGACCTTACCGAACAAGCCAGGACGGGCAAAATCGACCCGATCGTTGGTCGCGACGAAGAGATTCGTCAGGTCGTAGATATCTTGATGCGCCGGCGCCAAAACAATCCTATTTTGACGGGCGAAGCAGGAGTGGGCAAGACCGCCGTGGTCGAGGGCTTTGCTCTTCGTATTGCGTCCGGAGATGTTCCTCCATCGCTGAAGGATGTATCGCTGCGGGCATTGGACGTCGGGTTGCTGCAAGCGGGTGCAAGCATGAAAGGTGAATTTGAGGAGCGGCTCAAGCAGGTGATCGATGCCGTCCAAGCTTCTCAGAAGCCGATCATTCTGTTCATCGACGAGGCGCATACGCTGGTCGGCGCAGGAGGAGCGGCAGGAACGGGAGATGCCGCCAATTTGCTCAAGCCCGCTTTGGCACGGGGAACACTCAGGACGGTGGCTGCAACCACTTGGGCCGAGTACAAAAAGCACATTGAGAAAGACCCGGCACTCACACGACGATTCCAAGTGGTTCAAGTGGACGAACCTTCTGAAGAGAAGGCGATATTGATGATGCGGGGGCTAGCAACCACTCTCGAAAAGCACCATCGGGTTCAAATCCTAGACGAAGCGATCGAAGCAGCAGTCCGATTGTCTCATCGCTACATTCCCGCTCGGCAACTGCCTGACAAATCGGTCAGCTTGCTGGACACATCGGCAGCCCGCGTTGCCATTAGCCAACATGCGGTCCCTGCCGAAGTAGATGACTGCCGGAGACGTATTGAGGCGCTCAAGACCGAATTGGAGATCATCGATCGAGAAAAAATTGTTGGCGTTGACACCCTCGTACGCGAAAATTCGGCTCGCGAAAAACTCTTGCAGGAGCAAGTACGGTTGGAGGGCTTAGATGAGCGCTGGAAGACCGAAAAGAAATTGGTAGAAGACATCCTCAAAATCCGTGCAAAGCTTCGTGAGAGAAGCGGAAAAGTCGAGGGGACGCACAGCAAGTTGGAGCAGCAAGCAGACCTGCAAAGTCAAGTCGCCGAGCCGACCGCAAAACTTACCGAGGAGCAACGTGAAAAGCTGCTCGGGATGCTCAGAGAGCATCAGGCAAAACTGGCTGATCTTCAGGGTGACAACCCGTTGATTCTGCCGACGGTGGATGAGCAAGCGGTTGCGTCTGTGGTAGCCGACTGGACCGGCATCCCGGTTGGTCGAATGGTCAAGAATGAGATTGAGGCTATTCTGACGTTAGGCGATACGCTCAATCGGCGCGTTATTGGGCAACGCCATGCACTGGATATGATTGCGAAGCGGATTGAAACGTCGAGGGCGAAGCTCGACAATCCCAACAAGCCGATCGGGGTCTTTATGCTGGCTGGACCGTCAGGCGTGGGGAAAACGGAAACCGCGATGGCATTGGCAGAGTCGCTCTATGGAGGTGAGCAAAACATTGTCACGATCAACATGAGCGAGTTCCAAGAAGCGCATACGGTTTCGACATTAAAGGGAGCGCCTCCAGGCTATGTCGGATACGGCGAAGGAGGTATTCTGACCGAAGCCGTGCGGAGAAAACCCTATAGCGTTGTACTGTTGGACGAAGTCGAAAAGGCGCATAGCGATGTTCACGAAATCTTCTTTCAAGTATTCGACAAAGGGATTATGGAAGATGGCGAAGGACGGCTGATTGACTTTAAAAATACCCTGATCTTGTTGACCACCAATGTGGGCAGCGATTTGATCATGAATATGTGCAAGGATCCAGAACTGATGCCGAGCCCAGAGGGGATTGCCAAAGCATTGCGCGAGCCGCTCCTCAAAGTATTCCCGGCGGCATTGCTCGGTCGAATCGTGACCATCCCCTACTATCCACTCAGCGATGAAATGGTCGCCAACATATGCCGACTGCAACTTGGACGCATAGAAAAGCGCATCGCCACGAACCATAAGTTGCCTTTTGTGTTTGATGACGCCGTTGTGAAGCTAATCGTTGACCGGTGTACAGAACTGGAAAGCGGTGGACGTATGATCGATGCCATTTTGACCAATACTCTCTTGCCCTCGATCAGTCGTGAAATGCTCAATCGGATGATGGCCGGCAATGCGATTGCACAAGTACGCGTAGGGGTCGAAAATGGCGAATTCGCATATCTGTTCGACTAACACGGGGGTGCGGTCGCATTCAAACGCAATCTGAATCATTGTATTGAAAAGCAACATGGCAAAAAAAGATTCCATCACCATCGACGACACTTGGATTGACTTGACAGAACTGGCATTGCCGGCGGGTTTAACCGCGGGTGAGGTGGAGAAGCTTCTAGAAATCAAGCCGATCAAAGTTTCTTTGGAAGTCATCCTTCCCAAGGGCGCGACCACCAAAGGTTTTGACTATGAAAAGAACGCAGACGTCAAAAAGTTCAAATCGAGTCTCGAGTCCAAGGTCGGGGCTTCATTGGCTGAAATCGTTGGAGAGGACACCCCGGAAGACGGACAAAAAGCGCTCGATGGTCTCAATTCCTATCTAGAAAAGGCCACCAAAGCGTTTCGAGTTATGTTGCGCACCGTAATTGCGAAAGCCATCGGAGGTGATTGCAAGCCGGATGATCTCATGACGGCCGGGTCCATCGCATTCGAAAAAATCGAGTTCCAGTTTGGAGTTTCCGAACCGAACGAAGATGCGTCCAAAATGCTCGATTTGACCAAGGCCCTCAAGCGAGTGAACAAGGATCAGCATTTGGGAATCGCTTGGAAAGGAAAGAAGATCGTGGTTTCCGTGCGACTGCGCAAACCCTTTTTGCTAACGGATCTTAAGGAACTGCGAAGCCAGTTGCCTAAGAACGCATCGCGAACCAACATGCTGGTCGTCGGAGAATTTGTGGCGTTTTCGAAAACCAAGGTTGCCGTCAACTTCAAAGAAGGAACAAAAAACATTCCCAAAGCGGCCTTATTTAGGCATGCCTTCAAAAAACAAACCAATTCTCCGGTTGTCGTCACGATCGGCAAAATCACATTATCAGAAGAAGACGTGACGAAAAAAGAAAAGCCTAAGCCCGAGAAAACCGAGAAAACCGAGAAAACCGAACCAGTCAAAGCGAAAAAGAACTAGGAGCGGGCACACGCCTCACCGTCGGTATAACGCTGCCAGGGCTTGCTCCCAATCAATAAAACTCTTCGTTCGTAGGCTTGCTCGGTGGCGGGATTTCATTGGATGGAATCTGGGAGGCGCGGCGCTGCAAAACGGACATTTGGTCCATGATTTGTTGCAGTTGCGAACTGACTTGATTCAGTTCATCGTGGAGTGTTAGGAACCCGCGGTCTTTCAGAGCATCCTTTGATCCACCCGATTTCGTTTCGTCCTGCGCTTCTTCCATACTCGTGATGATGACACCGGTGAACAAGTTTAGCATGATCATTGTCCCGAGTAGAATAAACGAAATGAAGTAGATCGATGCAACTAGCGGTCGTGCTTGCGACACGCGTTGTCCATCTGCGAGTCCTTTCCAGGCATCGTCGTACGCGATGTCCGAACCTAGTATTTGTGTGTCGCGAACGTCATTCCAGCCTTCTAATGTTAAGACTTGGAACAGCGTTGCCGCGGTCGCGTGCAGGCTGCCAAAACGAATCGGGTCGTTCGCGCCAAAGGTCACCGTTCCGACGACGGAATAAATGTAAAAATGGAGTCCCAAGAGAACCCCAATGTATCCAAGGGACGGGATGGATTTTAAGAGGGCGCTGACCAATAGACGCAGTCGTGGAAGCACCGTAATCATTCGGAGCGCTCGAAGGATCCTCGCCATGCGAACCACGGAAGCCGACTGCATATTGAGCGGCAACAGGCATACAGAGAGGATCACGCAATCAAACACGTTCCAAGGTTGTAGGAAAAAGGTCAATGGCTTGTTGCCGCAAGCAATTATCTTCAGAATGATTTCAACAAAAAAAACAAGCAGAATTAGGTTCTGCGCGAGTTGAAGGAGGCCACCCAGGAAGGTTTCCTCACTGAAGGCCGGATAGGTTTCAGCCCCTGCAAAAAGGCCCGATAGCACGATCAGAAAAATGATGAAACGCCCAAAGGCCGGAGAAGTGGTTAGCTTGTGACAGAATTGGACCAATTTGTGAATCCTAAGTGCAAAACGCCAACGGAGTGATCGAGAATGCGGAGATTATAATCAACGATAGGTCAACCGTCATTGGAGTGAGGTTAGCCCTTAGGTTTTCTACTCCGTTATTTCACCGAAATTTTCCGTACATTCGCTTCAAGCCATTCTGATGTCGCGCTTGGCAAGTAGGAATGGTCAGAGGAGGCCACATCCCAAAGCTCGTTTGCCAACTTGGGGGTCAAGCCCATCGTCATCGAGTGAGTGTTTAGAAGGAATCTTGCGAGCTCCAGGATTTTCCCTTTTGCAGCTTCCGTTGCATTGCATTCGTGGACTATCCCGCGAAGGATCGAGGCGATCGCATGCAACTGTTCGGGCACGTTTGCCAAGTCGGTCGGAATGGGAACTTGGAAAGACGCGATATCGTTAGCAATTTCGGCGGGCTCGCGAGACTCAATGACCGCCAGTGAAAACATCAGATTCTGGAGGAGGCTTCGAAATCTAGGGTGCGCTCGATCGGCGGGAACAAAAACCCTTTGCCATTCACCTTGCTCAAATTCCTTGGCGAAGCTCAATCGTCCATCCTCGGGATGTTCCGTCCAGCCCTTGCTGGCCAAATAGATTTTTAATTGTCCGATCGTGATTGCAGATAGGAGCGAATGCAAATTCGGAATATTCATCTTTTTATGGATTGGTTGCAAATGGAGATGGACGGATAGATTCATCGATGAGGGCTTCTATGGTTCTTGCAATCAATGCTGCGTCGCACATTGGCGAATTGAGGAGTTCATCGCGAAGCATCGCGCGTTGCGATCGCCAGACGTCGCGACACGCGGACAATCTTTGAACAGCTTGCACGGTTTCGTATTGGCTCGTGGCGATCCATTCTCGCCGAGAAAGAGCATTCAGAATACTGGCCGTGCTGCGCGCGGATAGTCGCTCATTCAACAGAGTGACCACAGGAACTCCCATCCATAGCGACTCGAAGGATCGTTGAGGTAAACTTACAAGCAACGGATCCAAGGTGACATCGAGAGATTGATAAGCGTTCAATTCGTCTTCGGTCGATTGGTAACTTTCGAATCGTATTGGACTGGGCAGATCTGGATGGATTGCGAGTCTTTTCCGAATCTCCGATTGAAAGGAAGGATCTCGATAGGCAAGTCCCACGAAGACAATCTCTGCGTCGGGAATTGCAGCCAGAATGGCTTGAAAGGTGGTGATCAAGGGGTCCGAAAGGTGTTCGGGATGGCCGAGAAAACCGCAGCGAAACGAGGTTTGAGAGATTGGCGGTTTTGTTTGCAATTCGATCGTGTGACTTGGCTTAAAACAGAAACAACTGGAGGGAAATCGGATTACTTGTTCGCAAAAATTTTTCTCAGAGTCGTTTGGGATGGCAATCGAATCGGACCAGATGAAGTCCATTTGAGTTAGACCGGAGGTTATGGGAAATGCACC
>JANODW010000420.1:0-17440 GCA_031412875.1 Pirellula sp.
ACAATAGCGGAACGGCGCAAGCCGTCCGGTGAGAACCTGTAAAGAAATCCCTGCGATCTCCATCCTAATACCGGAGGTCTGGATACCGGAGGTCTGGCGACCTCCGCTACGGCAGGGAGTGAAATTGGCCGGGTGGTCATGGCTTTCTTTTCTGCCATGACCGAATTTGCGGACGATGGCGATACTAGGCGAGCCCCATCCTCTCTTTGGGATCTTTGAGCGCGTGCTGCAATCTTGCCAGCGCCTCGGTTTCGATCTGCCTCACTCTTTCGCGGGTCAAGCCAAGCTCGGCACCAATTTCTTTGAGCGTATGAGGCGGCGTATCGTCCAATCCGAATCGCATTTTCAGCACCGTCGCTTCGCGCGCATCCAGCTTGCCAACCAATTCGATCGCGGTCTTAAGGACATCGTGATCGATCATGGCTTCGTCTGGGCTCTTTACCCGCTCATCCATCACCATCTCGCCCAACGACCAACCCGAATCGGTTTGATCGCTTTGCGGTGTTGCGTTGTAGACTTGGATGGCCTTTTTAATGATCGGCAATTTCTTTTTAGGCAGACCTAGGATGCGGCCTATTTCCTCTTGGGTAGGCATGCGACCGAGTTCATCGCTCAAGCGGGCGGTGGCGCGGCGCCACTTGCTCAGCAACTCCACCATGTACGCAGGTATGCGAATCGTTTTGGAAGAGTTGATCAGCGCTCGCTTGATGGACTGTTTGATCCAGTAGCTTGCGTAGGTGCTGAAGCGTGTTCCCATGTCGGGATCGAATCCCTCGACGGCGCGGAGCAAGCCGAGGTTGCCTTCCTCGATCAAATCCTGGAGTGCCAAGCCTTTGCCAACATAGCTTCTGGCTATATTGACGACCAATCGCAAATTAGCGCGCACCATCCGATCGCGAGCTTGGGCGTCGCCTTGAGCGATCTGCCGCGCAAGCATCTGCTCGTCTTCGGCGGTCAACAATTTCATTTCGTTAATCTCGCGGAGATAGGTTTCCAGCGGAGATTGAGGTTGGGCTCCATCCTTGGGACTTTTGCGACGCGAAATCAGTTTGAGGTCTTCGTCCTGTGAATCCTCCACATCGTCTAAGTATGGGCTTGAATGAGCCATGGAGTCTCTTTGCACGGGTGGATAAGTACTATTAAGAAGAACGCGTTCGATTCTTATCGACCTGGGAATGCAAGCAAAAAGACAAAATATGCCAGAGTGCAGCGCCTAGCGATTATTCCAAGCGACGTAAACACTTTGGCAGAATAGGTTTTCGATGTACAATCCCTACCGCCGGCGCGAGCCGCATTGAATGCGGATCGAGCTTAAGCAGCACATGCCGGTCAATAGCTTTTTCCGAACCCCCAAAACGACTCCCTTCCTCCCACCCAAGATCCCAGCGAACGCCGTCTATGCCTATGCTTGCACCTCCTTTCGAACCGTCGACCAAATCCGATTCACGCTGGCAGAGCCTCGCCGCTCAAGTGCTCGCGGGCCAACCGGCGACGCGTGAGCAAGCCCTCTCCCTGTTGCAATCCGGCGACGACGAATTGCTCGAACTGATCGCCGGTGCCTTTCAAATTCGCCATCATTATTTCGGCAAGACGGTTCAGTTGTACTTCTTGATGAACGCCAAGAGCGGACTTTGCCCCGAGGATTGCAACTACTGCAGCCAATCCAAAATATCCGACGCACCGATCCCCAAATACACCATTCTCAGCCGCGACAAACTGCTCGATGGCGCCCGCATCGCCGCGGAACGAAAAAGCAAAACGTATTGCATCGTCATCAGCGGTCGAGCACCCAACGAACGAGAAATGAACGCCGTCGAAACAATCGTTCCATTGATCAAGCAACAGTATGGGCTCAATATTTGTGCTTGCCTGGGGCTGCTCGACGAGAACCAAGCCAAAAGGCTCAAAGCAGCCGGTGTGGACAAGGTGAATCACAATCTGAATACCAGCCGGGAATACTATCCGGAAATTTGCACCACCCACTCCTTCGACGATCGTGTCGAGACGCTCAAGAACGTTCGCAAGGCAGGCATGGAACTCTGCAGCGGCGGAATCATCGGCATGGGGGAAAAGCACGAAGACATCGTGCAAATGGCATTTGAATTGAGCGAACTTGCAGTGGAATCCATTCCGCTCAATTTCTTGCACTCGATCGACGGTACTCCCCTGGAACGCAAAGAGTACTTGAATCCTCGCGATTGCTTGCGAGCCCTATGCATGTTCCGATTCGTCAATCCAAAAAGCGAATTGCGAATCGCAGGCGGTCGCGAACGCCACTTGCGCACCCTCCAACCCCTGGGTCTCTATGTCGCCAACAGTATTTTCGTCGGCGATTACTTAACGACCCAAGGCCAGCCGCCTCAAGACGACTACGAGATGATCGCCGACATGGGTTTTGAAGTGACTGGTAACTGTGCACCTTGAGGCGAGCGGCAGGCTGAAACATTCCAGCCGTAGTTTGGGACCATCGTCCCGAACGAATGAACGGACGGAACAAAGGTCCCATCCTACATAAGCATCGCGATTTGGTTGTGCTACTGCGGGATCAACTCCAAACAGACCACTTTCCCTTCGCCTCGCAGGTAGAGCAAACCGTGCGAGAGGACCGGGGGTGCCCAACTCGGGGACCGCAAAAGTGGCTTGCCATCTCTGGGATCTTTCGTTTCCCCGAGTTCCATTTGAGCGAGGACGGTCCACTTGTCTTTGTTGATTTCGTGCAGTTGCAACGAGCCTTCTTCTCCGAGCAATAGCACGTGGCCATCGACGATCAAGCCGGTCATGCGGTCATGGTTCCGTTTGGTCCAACGCACTTCGGGCTTCCATGATGGTGATCCCACGCTCGCCTGGTCCAGTAATAGGCAGCGCAAATCCGTATCCGGTTGGTTGCGACCGCTGCTTGCGTAAAGGAGATTGCCATCGAGCAAGGGCGTAGACCAATGGGCTCGAATCAATCGATTTTTAATGCCTGGCTCGTCGATCCAAATCGGCTCGATGCTCTCGTCCGTCAACGACAAAAGAGCGCTCCCTATTTCATAAGCCTCCGAGATGAGAACCCGATTCTGCCACACGATGGGCGATGCCGCGTTGACGCTCTCGAACATGGCCGCACGCCAGGGAAAGAACCGTTCCTTGGAGCCATCGTTGGGATCAAAGGCCAATAACCCTTCGCGAACCAGCGAGAGGCAAACATCTTGGCCGTGGATCGAATGAACGACGGGTGCTGAGTAGCTAGCCAGGTAGTTGCCAATGCGATAGAGTTCCTTCCCAGTTTCCTTGTCGAACGCGACCATAGCGGTACCATTGGGCTTGGACGCTCG
This sequence comes from Pirellula sp., assembly GCA_031412875.1. Classification (GTDB taxonomy): domain Bacteria; phylum Planctomycetota; class Planctomycetia; order Pirellulales; family Pirellulaceae; genus JBKCUI01. Next base: position 3,318 of record JANODW010000420.1, read on the forward strand.
CTGGCCCCCGACCATGGCAATCAGCTTGTCTTTGTAGATCAAGGGAGAAGCACCTACGCCGAAGAAGTTCTTCGTGACTCCGTATGTTTGGTTCGTGTCGAGCTTCCATATCAGCTTCCCCTCCTTGGCTGAGAGGCATGCCAAGGTGCCTGCTACCCCGTATACAAAAACACGATCCCCTTCCACGACAGGACTGCACCGAGGTCCGTCGTTGTAGCCATACTCGTCCCGGTAGTCGACCGGCGAATCCCATTTCCACAGCAGCTCACCCGTCTCTGCATTCATGCAGCTCAGACGCTCCACTTTGCCGAATCGATCGAACTGGAACCATCTGCCATGGGCGGAAACACCGTTGCCATAACCCATGCCCGTGTCGGCGGTCCAGACGATTTTCAGTCCCTCCTGGGGCCATTCTTTCAGGATGCCGGTTTCGGAACTTCGCGAATCATACGCGGAGCCTAGCATACGCGGCCAATCGCCCCCGTTCTTCCGCGTCCCAAGCGACCCAGCGTTTGGAATGGGGGCAACTTCTAACTTGTCCGCTTGGACGCTGCATCCTACAAAGAGCGAAACGAAACCAATTAATAGTAGAATTGAGATCGAAAAAAGACGCATTTAGGAATACTCTATAAGCTATGGAAGATTTAGTAATCACCGAGCATTTGATCGTCCCGGCTGCCGAAATGGACTTGGTTTTCGCGCGCAGCGGAGGACCCGGCGGACAAAACGTCAACAAGGTCAACACCAAGGCTACCCTCTGTTGGAATATCAACAATAGTACCGTATTGTACCCAACCGCCATGGCGAGGTTGCGGGCTTTGGCCGGAAGCAAGCTCACCGATGCCGGTATCCTGCAGATCACCAGCCAGGTGCATCGCGAACAGCCTCGCAATATTCAAGCGTGCCGAGAACGATTGAAGAATCTCATTTTAGAAGCGATGAAACCCCCGACCATCCGTCGCCCAACGCAACCGACCCGCGGCTCGCAAAGGCGACGCATCGAAGACAAAAAGAACGTGGCTCAGAAAAAACAGAACCGCTCAACCAACAACTGGGAATAGCTATCCACCGAGAATCTTAGGCCATCGGACGTTTCGCCATGCCCCTGCCCCTGCCCGTAGATTGGATGGAATTGAATTGAATTGGATTGGATTGAATTGGATTCGCTCGAACTCTTTTACTCCTAGGTGTGTCGTTCGCTCCTAGTCCAATTGATAACTGCCTCCAACCCCATTTCAATCATGATTCCAACAGGCGAAGCGACAGCCATGCTGCCGACGGACGGCAAGACGAAACCGATCACCGTGATCGGTACCGCCAAAATCCGCGATACTTTTGATGAGATTTGCTTGCAACAAGCGATCAACTCACGGCTGGCGCCTGGGGTGACGGATTTGATCCTCAATCCCGATGGCCATTGCGGGTACGGGGCCCCGATCGGTTGCGTGATGACGTCGCCGACGCACATCTATCCGGGCCCTGTGGGGGTCGACATCAAATGCTCGATGAGCTTGTTGCAACTGGATTTGCCTGAGGAAGCGGTCCGCTCCCGAGAGATTCGTCGCCAACTCATCGACGCCATTTGCGAACGGACGCCGACCGGGGCCGGGAGAGGCCAGCGCCATGCGGCCAAGTCGCGACGGGTCAACGAAAAGCTCGGGCTGCAAGCGGTGATCGAGGGTGCCTCCGAATCGGTATGCACGCAACTGGGCATTCCGCCGGAATGGGCAACACGCTGCGAAGACTCTTCGCACGTGGGACACGACGAATCCAGCGATGCGCTCGCATCTCGGATGGAATGGCATGGCAAGGTGGGTACGTTTCGAAAATTCTCCGAGAAGGCGCTGCAACTTGGATCGTACGGAGGGGGAAACCATTTCGGGGAATGCGAAATCGTTCACGTTCACGATAACACGCGAGCGCGTCAAACCGCGGACGTTTTTGGACTCAAGGATCGTCATGTTGCGTTCCTGTCTCATTGCGGTTCCCGCGGTGTGGGACACAACCTTGCAATGGGACAGTTCAAATCGCTTCAAAGCAAATTTGAAAAGTGGGATATCCCGTTGCCTGGAAACGATCGGGAACTCGTTTATGCACCGTTGGGCTCCGAAGAAGCGGACGCGTACATCGACGACATGTCGTTGGGTGCAAATTTCGCGACCGTCAATCATCTGTTGATCAATGCGTTGGTACTAGAAGCGTTTCAAGAAATCTTTCCGGGGATCACAGGGCAATTGGTCTACTTTATCAGCCACAACATCGCGCGCAAGGAGATCGTAGACAATGTCCCCCAATGGGTCCATCGCAAGGGTGCCACCCGCGCTTTCCCTGCAGGCCATCATGCATTGGCGGGAACAAGGTACGCGCAGACCGGGCATCCCATCTTGTTGCCCGGCAACCCGCAAGCAGGGTCGAGCATCATGGTCGCGGATCCCGGAGCAAGCATCAGTCGATTCAGCGTCAACCACGGCGCCGGTCGGGCGCTTGGCCGCAGGCGGGCCATGCGAGAACTGGACCAGACTTCCGTAGACGCATCGTTTGCCTCTGCCGACATCTTGACCAACTGTCGCAAGTACCCCAAGGACGAAGCGCCGGCAGCCTACAAAGACTTCGAAGAGGTCCTGCGAAGCGTCAAGCTGGCAGGCCTCGCTACCGAAGTGGCCAGGCTCAAAGCGACGTTCGTAATCAAAGACGGCGACGCTGCCGACGACTGATTTCCCTTTACTCAAAACAGACGAACCGTAGTTTGGGACCATTGTCCCGAACGAACTTACGGACGGGACGACAGTCCCATCTTACTGTCCCATCCTACGGTTGTATTGATTCTGCCTCACCCATAACAGCGTTCTCGATGAGACGTTTTGGACGCTGTGGACGCTATTCAGGCAACGGGACCTGATCCGACGACATGAGATACCCGATCAAATTTCGCACTTGATCGGCCGATAAATTCTGGAGCAATCCATCCGGCATAAGCGATGTCTTGGACTGCTTGATCGATTCGATCTCTTCCCGATCCAAAGTGACAGGCTCCTGCGCCGTTTGCAAAGTGAGGGTACGGTCGGTGGTAGCGGTCGTGACCCCATTGATCACTCGTCCATCTTTGAGCAGCGCGATCATGGTTCGAAAGTCCACGCCGACGCTCGCGCTCGGATCCACTATATTCTCCAGCAAATAGTCTAAATTTTTTCGGTTCGAGCCGGTGAGGTCCGGCCCTATCTTGATCCCAACACCATAAAGCACGTGGCAACTGGCGCACGATTTTTGAAAGAGCGCTCTGCCGGCCCGGAGGTCGCTCTTGGCGATTGCCTCCTGGCTCAAGTCCGAGCGAAGTTGATCCATGAGCTTCTTTTTATCCTCCGCTGTGACGCGAACATCTCCCCAAGCTTCCGTCAATGCCGCGTTCATCGCTTCGTTGTCAAACGATCGGATTTGACGCGCATGAAAAGCCGAGACTTCGTTCGGAGCGATGGCTTTGTCGCGGATCGCGGCGAGGAGGGCTTTGGCATACGATGGACGGGACGCGAGGGTGTTGATCATTTCCGCCCGTTCCGCCGGACCGAAACTCTTGGCACGGCTAAGGATTTGCTTCGGTGCATCAATGTGTTCGCACTGGGCCAGCCCACGGATAGCTTCGCGAACCATGGCTCGATCCCCCAAGAGCTTGAAAAGGACGGGCGCAAAATCGTCCGGCCGGCTGCTCAGCAGGGACCGCAACGCTTGCCGACGCGCTTCGGCGTCGCTGTTTGCGTCATCCACGAGTTTCGTGAGTTCCGCAACGGCTCGCCCGTCCCCGAAGACCAACCGCAAAGCCTGCATGTCGCGATCCAGATCTTTGGATGCGCTCTTTTCAAAGCGGCTTGCAAAGGATGTCCAATTGGATGGGGGACTCGCCTTTTGCCAACCATGAAGCGCCTTGGCCATCCCCGCGACGACCTGTTCCGGGTGACGAAATGAAGCGCCTTGGGCCGTCGCAAGCAGTCGGACCAAGACCTCCGGTCGCGAGTCGATCTCGAGCGTCAATCGGCGCGCGATGTTCTCGGTCAGCCTAGGAATGCGGGAATGCTCTGCTAACAAAATTGCTCGCTCGGGATCCTGAGGCACCGCCGATTCCATACCGTACCATAGCATGGACGGATACATCCGATCGTCTCGCAGTTCTGCTTTTGCCGCTAGCTCCATCGCGATCGGCCACCTGTCGGCGCTGGGCAATCGTTGCAATGCAGAAGCCAGATACAAATCGACCAACCCCGACCGGTCATTGCGAGCCAAACCTAGCATCGATTCCTTAAGCGCCTTGGACGGAACATTACCATTGGGAGTCAACCGGTCGACTAGGAATCGCAACGCCGCAACTCGCTCGTGCTCATCAGCTACGGCCAAGTGCGAGATCAACCATGGTTCCTCTGCAGCACCGATGGCAAAGCATGTTTCCATCCATCGCAGTCGTTTAACAATGTCGGTGGTCGCGATCATGGCTCGATCGATCTCCATTCGCAGGGCGATATCCGGCTTGGTTTGGCCGGTCGCATGCCGTTCGGCTAAAATGCGTCGAGCGGTTCGTGGCCACCACGCATTTTCATGAGATTGGAGCGCGATCAGTTGGCTGTCCGTTTGCTTGGAAAGGTCTAGCGAAACCACTGCGTTGGGGCTGCCGTACGTGAGCTTGTAAATGCGGCCGCTCGTGCGATGCACACCATCGTGATCGTGGCACTCACCGGTATCGCTCCAATCCGCGATGTAAACACCGCCATCGGGACCGGTGATCAAATCCATCCCGCGAAACCAGGGATCCGACATAAAGCAAAAGTCGGGCGCTCGTTTACCCACGTAGCCCGCCCCTTGGCGTTCGAGCAAGTTGCTGTTGATGCGAAGTCCATGCAGATTCAGAGTGAAGAGGCGATTGCGGTAGTCTGCAGGCCAGTTGTCTCCTTGATAGATCATCAAACCGATATGGGCGTGGCCGCCGCCGGCTGCGTTGGTGCCATCGGACATCCCCTTTTGCACGGTGTTCCACTTTTCCCCGTTGTCCCAATGCACGTGGTCCGCCGTTTGGGCGATAAGTTGATACGTGTGCGGATTCAAATCGACGCCGTACATCCTTTCGACATGCGCACCGGGTACCGTGTGCCATAGGTGACCGATCACGGTGTTGATCACAAACATCTCGCCATGCGCGTCGAAATCGAATCCCCATGAGTTGGTCATGCCATGCATCACGTTTTCGACCGTGCCGTGGACGGGATGGTACCGCCAAACACCCGTATTGATTTTGATTCGCTGAGAATCGCCCGCACCCGGTTTGCCGATATTGCTGGTCGCTTGGATGCCGTGCCTCGCATAGAGCCAACCATCCGGTCCCCATTTCAAACCATTTGCCGGAGTGTGCCCCACCACGCCTTCGTCAAACCCATCGAGCATAATGGTCGGTGGACTATCAGGAACATCGTCTCGATTCTTATCCGGGAAGAACAGCAGGTTTGGCAAGCAGATCGCCCAAATACCGCTGTTGCCCACCTCGATGCTGGTTAGCTTGCGAGCGTTGTCCCAGAAGACGGTCCGCTTATCATGCTTGCCATCCCCATCGGTATCTTCCAAAACCACAATGCGATCGCGTTGATTGCCATCGAAGCCACCGGCTCCTCCTCCCGCCCAACTGTAGTTCTCAGCAACCCAAAGCCGACCCCGTTCGTCGGTTGTAATCGCGATGGGATTCTGCACGTTGGGTTCCGCCGCAAAGACAGATAGCTTGAACCCCTCGGGGAGCTTGGCCGAACGCACTGCCTCCAACGGAAGCATTGGACTGGTTGTCGCCTTTTCCGAATTGACGGGAATCGGAAAATCATCTGCGATCGAGCTCGCGACGGAACAGCAAACAGCCAAAGCGACGGCCGCGTTTACAATGGTACGATGGGAGAGAAGCATAGTTTCGTGCGGTTAAGGCGGTAATCGAACAATGATCCGGGACGCTCCTATTCTACTCAAGTTTTCCCCGACGCAGGCACTCCGTACGCTTGATAACCTCCATACGCTCCGTTGAACCGCGAGGGAGACGAATTTCATTTTTGCGTTCAGGCCGCCGCTCACCTAAGGCGAGCGGCAGGATCATTACGACCGTAGGATGGGACCATTGTCCCGTCCGTTTGTTCGTTCCGGACAATGGTCCCAAACTACGGCTGGTATGTTTCAGCCTGCCGCTTGCGTAAAAGGCCGAAGCGATCAAGCTTCGCGAGGCTTGCGCTGGATCCAGTTGCCGATATCATCGAGGTAGGTATAGATGACCGGCACAGCCAGCAGTGTTAGCAACAGCGATAGCGTCTGCCCTCCCGAGGCGAGGACGGCGATCGAGCGGCGTTCTTCCGACCCGGGTCCGTTGGCGATGAGCAGTGGCAAAAGCCCTGCGACGAACGAGATCGTCGTCATCAAGATGGGTCGCAACCGGTCTCGGTTGGCTTGCAAGATGGCTTCTTTGCGCGGCACCCCTTTGCGGCGCAGCGCATTGGTGCAGTCCACTTGCAAGATTGCTGCTTTCTTTACCACTCCGAACAAGACCAGCACCCCCAGTGCCGAATACACGTTCAGTGTTTCGTTACCCAAATACAAACTGATCAGACCAAACGGAACTGAGAGAGGCAACGTGAAGAGGATGGTGAACGGGTGAGCGAGGTGTTCGAACTGGGCCGCCAAAACGAGGTACATAAAAATAAAGCTTACAAGAAACGTCCAACGGAATTCTCCCAGCGTCTTCTCGAGTTCCTTGCCTCGCCCGAGCACACGCGTTTCGAAACCGGGCGGGACGCCAATTTCTGTAGCCAGGGCTCGCAACGCTTTCACACGATCCGCCAACGCATAGCCGGTGGCGATGTTCGCGCGAATCGAAACCATGCGTTGCCTATCCAAGCGATCGATCCGAGCAGGCGCATCACCAAAATCAAATCGTACGATATTGTCGATGCGTGTCAGTTTCGATGCATTGGTTTTTGAAGCGGATTGAGAATCGATGGCCGAAACAAGCTTGCCTGCGGCTGGGTTGGCTCGCACGTAGAGCTGCGAGATCTCGTCTTTGTCACGACGGTCCAATCCGACCAGTCGAAGTTCCACGTCATAGGCGTCGTCGACCGTGACGTCTCGATAGCGTGACACCCGTTCATCGCCGCCGACAGCAATTCGAAGCGTATCCGCGATCTCTTGAACAGAAACGCCCATCGCCGCCGCTCGCTCGCGATCGATGGAAACCAACAGTTCGGGTTTATCCAACCGCAGGGTCGTATCGACGTCTACGATGCCGGGCAGCTCGATGGATTTCTTTCGAATGGTCTCGCTGAACTCAGCCAAGCGTTTGACGTCTGGGCCGGTGATACAAAAATCGATATCGACATTGGGACCTTGCCTGAGGGAGGTGAGGTTTCGAATCGAGACCCGAACGTCCGGAATGGTCTTCATCAGTTTGCGAATCTCTGCCATCTTTTCCTGTTGGCTAAAATTGCCATCCAGGGCCTTTCGCGGTTCTCCTCGAATCAATGCAAAGAAAAATCGTTCGAGCGAAAACGTGCGTTCGGCGGCGTCGGTGAGCCTCACGAAGACGCTCCCGTTATTGACCCCTCCAAAGCCGCGTGAGCCCACACTGGTCAATGTCAAAACCACCCCATCGACCTTGCGCAGCTTTTCTTCAACGACTTGAAGCGCGTCATTCATTCCCAGCAGCGACGTCCCTTCCTTGGCATTGACGCTCACTTCAAACTCGGATTCGTCGACATTGGTCGGGATATAGTCCTGCCGTACCCATCCATACAAAGGGATGTTGGCCAAAATGGTAGCGATGCACAGGAGCAGCGTTAAAAAACGGTACCGCAATGCGACGCGCAGCGAAGCCATGTAGCTCACTTCAATCCAGTGATAAAACCCCTTTTGCCGCGTTGTTTTTTGGGAGTGCGCATGGCCTCCGTCTTGCTTGGGTTTTTTGAGCAACAGGCTGCACATCATCGGGGTCAGCGTAAAACTGATGACCATGGATACCAAGATCGCCACCGTAGCTGTCACGCCAAACTCAAATAGCATTCGGCCCGTTACGCTCGATAGGAAGGAGACAGGCAAGAAAACGATTACCAGAGAAACCGTGGTTGCCAGCACGGCCAATCCAATTTCCTTGGTTCCGTCGATCGATGCTTGATACGGATCCATCCCTTGCTCTTCAATGCAGCGAAACACATTTTCCAAAACCACAATCGCATCGTCGATCACCACACCAACCATCAAAACCAACGCGAGCATCGTCACGTTATTTAGCGTGAAGCCAAACGCTTTCATGAACGCAAACGTTGCGATGATCGACGCGGGAATAGCCACCGATGCAATGAGAGTCGAGCGCCAGGAACGCATGAATAGCAATACGGTCAAACAGGCCAGGATCGATCCGGAGATCAAGTGGTTTTCGATTTCGTGCAAGGCCGAAAGGATGTATCGCGATTGATCTTGGATCACCGCGACCCGAACATCCGGCGGGAGCAACTGCTCGCTGCGTTTCAACCGCTCCTTGATCCCCGCGATGACGTTGACGGTGTTTTCGCCCGATTGCCTTTGCACGCTCAAAACCACCGTGGGCTTGCCGTCCAAGCGAGCCATCGTTCGCACTTCCTTGGTTCCATCGACGACCGTGCCCAGATCTCCGAGACGGATAGACGCACCACCGACCGTATCGATGACTAGGTCGTCGAAGTCTTTCGACTCGGCGACGCGACCGAGGGTTCGCATCGAGCGTTCTCGCAGTCCCTCATCGACGCGTCCGCCGGGTACCTCTGCATTCTGGCGCACCAGGGCGTCCCGCACTTGGACGATAGACAATTGATACGCGGCCAGCCTCTGCGCATCGATGCTGACTTTGATAGCCCGTTCGGCAGCACCGGAAATAGAAACCTGGCCGACGCCGGGACTCGATTCGATCACGCTCTTTACGTATCGGTCAGCCAGCAGATACAACTCGCTCGGCGTCCGCTCACCGGATACGGCGATCGACATCACCGGGGATGAGTCCAAGTCGGACTTCTGGACCACGGGCGGATCGACATTGCGAGGCAACCGATTCGTCACCGCCGAGACCGCATCCCGAACGTCCTGAACCGCCGCGTCGATGTCGCGAGTCAGCGAAAAAGTGAGCAGAACCATCGAACTGCCGTCCGACGAGATGCTGCGAAGCTCCTCGATCCCGGCGACCGTGGAAACGGCATCCTCCACGATCTGCGATATTTCCGATTCCACCTCCTGAGAAGCCGCCCCCGGGTAGCCCGTGCGTATGTAAACCGTCGGTAAATCGGTTTTTGGAAAGCGATCGATGCCCAACGAGGGGAATGCGACCACGCCAGCCACGACCATTGCCAGCACGAGCATGAGGGCAAAAACCGGTCGCTTCACGCAAATTTCGGCGAGCCAATACAAGGTAGGGACCTAACGCAGGAGGGAGATTGGGGCGGGCAGTGGGCCGACTCGGATCGGCAAGGAACCGCCCCATTGTAGCTAGGCAGCTACCCATCTTGAAGTCTTCCCGCCCCGGAGATGCTCGCCTAAGCGTCAAAGCCTGCACAACCCACCCAAATTACTGAGAAATTCCCTCCCGCACGCGTGGTTGGCTCAAGCGCTCCGACGCAACCATTTTTCGCGCACTAGAGTTCGATCGCTACGAAAAGCGGATTGGCTCTGAACATACGAGGTCATTGTGAGATCGTTTTTTTCTTCATCGCTCGACAAAATCGATCCCCCCTCTCCGTACGTGAACGCATTGAATTGGGACACCTATCGAAGCCAATTCCGAGCCGAACAAAGCGGGCTGTCCGGCAACCGCAACTGCGTCCTGGCGTTGGGGAGTCTCAACCCGGATTCCCTGGAGCTTTCCAGTCGTCCCAATCGGCAAAACGTCCAGCTCATAACGCAAAACACACTCGCGAATCGATTCACTATCCAACAAACGCCGGGTGGTGAGACTTTGGCTGCGAGGGACGTCGACGCATGTTTTACCGACGGTTTCGCCGATTTCCTGCATGAAACCAACCTGCGAGACCAAACGAACTTGCAAAGCAAAACCCAAGTGCAAAGCAGTCAAGCCGACCGCGTGGGCCCTGCAACTTCGTGGCTGGAAACCCAAGAGTCCGAGGATGGCTCGTCCTACGATCAGGAACTGGAAATGCTGGAAAGCGTTCAAGAAATCGCAATTGCATTGAGTCGAACGACACCGCGGCGAACCACGGCAGCGAATCCTCAGTAACTCTCGCTCGTTTCGACGACTCTCGCCCGTTTCGAGGACGTAGCGAGTTTTCCTGTTTGCACGACAAACGATTGCCAACCGACCGGCCAGAGAATTTTGGCGTTCATCCTGGCAATTCGCCCTGGACCGATATTCCTTTCCTGGCTATATTTCTAAATTCTTGGTCGTACGCTTCCCGATGTGACGCTCACCTCCCGAATAAAAGGACGGGTAGTATGAGTTGGCTGCATGGAACTGATCGGCAGCCAGGTATTTTCGATACAACGTCACATTTACACAAAAAAAGGTGGAGGCTTTGCATGGTTAAGTTGTTAGTCCGTGACCGGGAAACGATTCAAGAGGCTGTACGCCGTTTTCGCAAACTGGTCGAACGAAGCGGGCTAAAAAAGGAAATGCGCCGCCGCGAGTTCTACGAAAAGCCGAGTGAAATCAAGCGACGAAGCAAGCAACGGGCTGAAAGACGCTCGCGACGCATGCGATTGCTGGGCATTTAGTCCCAATCGCTCCCCCCGAAAAAATCGGGCGAATAGCTCAATTGGTTAGAGCACCACGTTTACACCGTGGGGGTTGGGGGTTCGAGTCCCTCTTCGCCTACTTCCGTTTTCAGTCCACATCACGGCGTTCTACCCAAGCGAACGTATCCAAACCATCATGAAAAACGACATCCATCCCAACTACCAAGAAACCAAAGTCACCTGCGGTTGCGGTAATACTTTCCAAACCCGCAGCATTCGCAAAGAACTGCGTGTCGACATTTGCAATGTTTGCCATCCTTTCTACACCGGCAAACTGAAGTTCGTAGATACCGCTGGCCGTATCGAAAAATTCCAGACGAAATTCGCTGCTGGTACCTACGCCAGTCTCGGCACCAAGAAACCAGCCGCCAAAAAGAAGTAGCTGCTTGAGCCAATCGGCAGCCGGTTTCCACGAAGACCTGTTGCTTTCATGAAGTGGCTCTGGCAATCAGAATCTCAAGACCGTCGCAGATTGCCAACTGAGGCAAGCGACGGTTTTGTTTTTTACTAAGCCAAAACTACCAATGAAAATACGCCAACAACTCGAGCAAACCCTCGCCAGGTTTAACGAACTCGAAGCCATGATGTCCGACCAAGCCATCCTCTCGGGCGACTCGACCAAGATGGCCAATATCATGCGAGAACACGGCGGGTTGCTCAAAGTTGCAACCATGTTCCGAAACTACGAGCGGATGGCCGTTGAGCTGAAAGAGCTTGCACCTATGCTCGCATCGGCCGATCCCGAAGAAGCAGCCATGGCGGTCGAAGAAACCAATCGCCTCAAAGCGGAACGGCAAGCCATTTGGAACGGGCTGCTCGACATGAGCATCGGCGGTGAAGACGCAGCCAGAACGAGGTGCGTTCTAGAAATACGCGCCGGCACAGGCGGCGAGGAAGCTGCGTTGTTCGCCCGCGATTTGTATACCATGTACAAACACCACGCCGATACCAAAGGCTGGAAAGTCGAAGTCATGGACTCCAGTACCACCGAACGGGGCGGCTTCAAAGAAATCATCCTCGGCTTCGAAGGCGAAGGGGTCTTCCGAGAACTGCAATTCGAAAGCGGCGGCCACCGCGTGCAACGTGTTCCGGAAACCGAAGCCCAAGGTCGAATCCATACTTCGGCCGCTACGGTCGCCGTCATGGCAGAGCCCGAGGACATCGAAATCGACCTCAAGAAAGAAGACTACCGCGTGGATAAGTTCTGCGCGTCGGGACCAGGTGGCCAGCACGTCAATAAAACAGAATCCGCGATCCGTCTCACCCACTACGAAACCGGCGTCGTGGTCCAATGCCAAGACGAGAAAAGCCAATTGAAAAACCTCGCGAAAGCTTTGCGAGTCCTCAAGACGCGACTGTACGAAGCCAAACGGGAATCGGAAATCAAACAGCGCTCCACCGAACGCATGTCCTTGATCGGATCCGGCGATCGCAGCGAACGCATCCGCACCTACAATTTCCCGCAAAATCGGCTAACCGACCATCGTATCAATTTGACTTTGTACAAGCTCGATCAGATCGTTGCCGGCAACTTGCAACCGGTGTCCGATGCGCTGATAGAATACGAGCGCTCGACTTTACGAGACGACACCGAAGCTTAACTCTGTTTGCAACGGCAGATTCCCTCGCGGCGCGGAGTGCGTTGTCGAGAAAGCGTTTTGCTTAGACTTTCCAACACACCCAAGGACGACCATCATGAACGCCACGAATACGACACAATCGGATCCGTGGACCATCTTGCGCCTCCTCCAATGGACCACCGAGCACCTCAAGAAAAATGGCTCGCCCTCCCCGCGACTCGATGCCGAAGTGCTCCTCGCTCACGCGCGCGGTTGCGAACGCATCGCGCTCTACACAGCCTTTGCTGAAGAACCGGATGAAACGGTCAAAGCGCGTTTTCGAGAAGTCGTCAAGCGGCGAGCACAGGGAGAACCGGTCGCCTACTTGGTCGGCAAGAAAGAATTCTACTCGCTCTCCTTCCTTGTTAGCAAAGACTGCTTGATCCCTCGCGGTGAAACGGAACACGTCGTCGTCGAATGCTTGGATCGCGCGAAAGCGATTCTCGCCTCGGAGCCGACCAAGCATTTCCAGATTGTCGATGTCTGCACCGGGAGCGGCTGCATCGCAGTCAGCGTCGCCAAGCATTTGAACCCATGCTCCATCACCGCTATCGACTTGAGCCCAGCCGCCCTTGCGATCGCACAGTCCAATGTGCAGCAGCACCAATTGAGCGATCGAGTCTCACTCCTCCAATCGGATCTATTATCGGCCATCGCCGACAACTCGGTCGACTTCGTCTTGAGCAACCCTCCCTACGTCTCGGAAGACGAGTACGAAAAACTCGACAAAACGGTTCGAGAACACGAACCTCGCATGGCGTTGGTAGGGGGCGTCGCAGGTACCGAAATCATCGAACGATTGGCGTCACAAGCGATCCAAAAATTGGTTGCGGGTGGTTGGTTCATTTGCGAGCTTTCGCCCATGATCGCGGATCAAGTTGAAACCGCTATGGCCAGTACTAACGGCTGGACAAACATTACAATAGTAAAAGACTTGGCTCGCCTCAAACGCCTCGTAGTGGCTCAACGGCCTTTGCCATAAAACCAACTCAGCACTCCCGCCGTTGTGCGGGCCACTCGTCCCCCAAAGAAACCACCTGAATATGCAAATGGAAAAACTGGTGTCGCTATGCAAGCGACGTGGATTCATGTTTCAATCCAGTGAGATCTATGGGGGATTGAACGGATTTTGGGACTACGGGCCGCTCGGTGTGGAACTCAAGCGAAACATCAAAGACGCTTGGTGGCGCGACATGTGCCAAGGGCACAACGAACTGATTCAACCCGAAGGCGCCCCCAGCACGTACGAAATGGTCGGTCTCGATTGCTCGATCATCATGCATCCCCAAGTTTGGAAATGCTCCGGGCACTACGATTTGTTCCATGATTTCATGGTCGATTGCCGAGCTACCAAGAAACGTTACCGATTCGACCAAGTGCGAGGCAAATGGGTCGCGCGCGGGGAACAAAAAATATTCGTCACCATGTTCGCCGACGCGGAACTCGAGCAAGAAGAAGTGACCCGACGCGCTCTCAAGTTCTTTAATCTTCGCAATAAAGATGTCGGACAACTGACCTTCGATGATGCGTTCTTGACGCTAGACAAACTCGATCCGAGCCAACGGGCAAGCGTCTTGGGTCCCGACACCAATGAACTAGGCACACTGACCGACCCCCGCGAATTCAATCTCATGTTCAAAACCTATGTGGGGGCCTTGAGCGGCGAAGAGGGAGCGGCATTCTTGCGCCCCGAAACTGCCCAAGGAATCTTCGTCAATTTCAAGAATGTCGTCG
>JANODW010000421.1:0-5682 GCA_031412875.1 Pirellula sp.
GCGGGCAGCTTTTTGAGATTTTCGGTGACCTACGAAGCGGACGACGAAGCTGGCGAGGATGCTTTGATGGAAGAAACGCGTCGGCGAATCGGTTCGCTGGCGTTGCTCTTTTAGATATGAACTTGACTCGCGTTCTCCAACCGTATGTCTGCTGTTTAGGAAACCCTGTCGCAGGCAATCCGACTCAGTTTGTCATGTATCGAGCCGCGCGTGCTTGCGGCGTCGATTGGAGATTCTTTACCTCGCAGGTGGAGTTGGATCAGTTCGAAGTAGCCTTCCGTGGCGTGCAAGCGTTGGGGCTTCGCGGCATGGCCCTGTTTGAGCCGTTTCAATTCAAAGCCATCGCGTTGCTCGATAGCGTTACCGAAGCGGCGATGTGTTTGGGCGGGGTCAATGTGGCGAGACTCGATGGGAAGTCGTGGCTCGGGGACAATACGTTGGGCGTTGCGATCGCGAACTGCATAACGCCTTTGCTTGAGAACATTCCAACGCCCGTCCTAGGCGAAGCCGCAACGGCTGAAAACGCGTCTGCGATTTTGATCGTAGGCGAACGGAAACTTGCTGAAGCGATCCGACTTGCTAGTCCGGAAATTTCCAAGCGTATCGTATTTGCACCGACGGCAGAGCCGTTGCCCAGCGACCCCACGGTAGATCGCGAGGTTTGGGAACTGAATCGATTAGAAGAGTTCTCGCAAAGAGGGTTGCGAATCGATTGCTTGATCTGCTCGGAAATTCCGACGACAGCCCTATCCCGTCAGATTGCTGCGCTGGCTTGGAGAGAATCCGCATCCTGTCTCGTTCTAGAATGCGGCTCGGAAAAGCAAATGCGTTCTTGGCGTGAGACGCTGAGAGGACTCAACGTATCGCAGATTGAATCGGTAGATCTGATGGCACATCAGTCTGCTGCGGATTTCTATTTTTGGACCGGGGTCGAGCCGTCCATCGAGTTGATTCGCGATTCATTGGAGGAGTATATGCAATGGTAAGACTGAGTACATTTACAGAATCCTAAATCTCATTTTAAGTGGATCGAAAAGCCAATGCAGGAAAAAGTCGGGGTGACAACTGGTTCGGCAACCGATGCAGGGTACCGGTGGGTTGCTGAGTGGGAGAAGCATGAGGCGACTTGGATCGCTTGGCCACACAATCTGAAGACATGGTCAGGACGATTTGAAAACATCCCGCATGCCACCGAGCGCATGGTTCGCACGTTGTCGGAGGTGGAGCATGTGCATATCTTGGGAGGTAACGAAGAAGCGACGCAGCAGGCGCGTCATTTTCTCCACGACGCAAAGAACATCACGATCCATTCGACCGAGACGAATGACTGTTGGATTCGGGATTTCGGCCCTACATTCTTGTTGAGTGAGGATCGCAAAAAGCTGGGTGCAACCCGTTGGCGATTCAATGCGTGGGGGGGCAAGTACCCCCACGAGCGAGACGCCACCGCATCGGCAAAGATCTGCGAAATGCTCAATCCCATGGGGAAGTTACGCGGTGACGGCGAAGCTGCAATGGATTCGTTCGCGTCCAGTTTGGTAGCGGAAGGAGGCGGACTAGAAACCGATGGGCAAGGAACCTTGATGACGACCAGCAGTTGCCTGCTAGCATCGACTCGGAACCCTCACTGGACGCGCGAGTTGATCGAAGCAGAGTTGAAGCGGATGCTCGGAGTACGCAAAGTTCTTTGGGTAGACGGTGGGGCATTGGCGGGCGATGACACGGACAGCCATATCGATCAACTGGCCAGATTCATTCGGCCGGGGCTCGTTGTGGCTGCCGTTTCGTATTCGAGCGACGATAGCAATTTTGAGAAGCTGAAATTGCAGCGGGAGCGATTGATTGAGATGTCCGATGCCGATGGAAGGGATCTCGATATTGTACCTTTAACGACTCCGCCCCCGAGACTGATTCAAGGCAAACGGGTTCCGGAGAGCTACTGCAACTTCCTGATCGCCAATGAAATTGTCATCATGCCGACTTTTGGTTTCCGTGAAACCGATGACTTAGCGGCGGGGATTCTTCAAGATTTGATGCCAGAGCGACGCGTGATTTGCATCGACGCTTCGGATTTCATCTGGGGCTTGGGGGCATTCCATTGCGCCAGTCAACAGCAACCGGCCGTGTTGCTGTAAGGCGAACGGCAGGATCATTACTAACGTAGGATGGGACCCTTGTCCCGTCCGTTTGTTCGTTCGGGGCATCTGTTTGTTTGTTCGTTCGGGACAATGGTCCCAAACTACGGTTGCGAGAGAAGCAGTTACCGGATCGCGGAGATGCAATCCGAAGCGAGTTTGCGAACGTGGTTTTTGGAAGAACCGGCGGGAAGGGTGGTTAGAACGACACAGATGCGATCGCGTTGGGGATCTGCCCAAGCGATTGTCCCGGTAGAACCGGTGTGGCCGAAGGTTTCATCCGAGGCTCCCTCCACGACGTCGCTCATCCCCACGTCCAGTCCGATGCCTCGCGACAGGAAGCCGACTGGGTTGTGATTGCGAATCATGAGCTTTGCAACTTCGGGGCGGAAAAGCCGTCCCGTGGGATGCAGGAATTCCTGCAAAAAGAGTGCGACATCCGATGCCGACGCTTGCGCGCCACCCCAAGGAGCACCGAGCGAGCGCCAATACTGGCTGTTCCAGTCCCAATCTTTGGAGTCCGGTGCTCCGCCCCCCGATTCGATGGCTCCGAATTCCACTTGGCAGGCCATGATGTTTTCGCGGCGCAGTTGTCCCATACCAAATGCGGTGTGATGCATCCCCAGCGGTCGGAGGACTGTTTTAGCCACCAACTCCGTAAACGCGATGCCTGAGATGCGTTGGGCGATTTCGATCGCGAGCATGATCGCCATACTGGAATACTCGTATCGCGTCCCTGGCTCGAACAGCAATGGAACTTGGATGGCGCCTTGAACGAACGCGGATAGGGGCGCGTGACTTTTTCGCAGTACCGCGTTTTCAGGCAGTTGGTCGGGTAGCCCAGACACGTGGGTTAGCAAGTGTTGGATGGTAGCTTTGTCTCGACCGCCTCCCGAAAATTCCGGAATGAACTTTTGAACGGGGTCGCTCAATAGGAATTTTCCTTGATCGAAAAGAGTCATCAGTGCAGCCACCGCGATCGGCTTGGAGATGGAACCCAAAAGGAATGACGCGTCGGTCGACTTGGCTTCGCCAAAGGCAGAATGGATGATGGTCTTGCCGATCCTGGCGTAGATCGCCGCTGCCCGGACTTGCCCGCTGGCTGTCGCGGTTGCTAGATGCTTGGACGCGTCGTCAAATAAGTCTTCATTCCGCATGGCAAATAATGGTCTCGATAAAACGATGGAGGCTCCGCACCCTAAAAAATGTCGGCGTCGCATGGCGATGCTGCTTTCTGAATTTGCAATCGGATTCTGTTTGCTATGAGGCGATCAGGAGGCTGAAACCGACCCGTAGTTGTTTGGGACCATTGTTTCGAACCAACCCTCCAACCAACCAACCAACGGACGGGACGAAGGTCCCATCCTACGGTAGTATTTATCCTGCCGCTCGCCTAAGGTTTGGCAGACACTTGAGAACGTCTTGAGTCTGTACAATTACAATAAAGCCAGCGGCCCATTGTAGCCTGAGCTGCTTGAGCGGGCGTTGCGGCAGGCCTCCAACCAAACTATTTCCCAGGGAGCATTTTTATGCAAGCCGTTTTCAAAATCGTGTTGTCGATGGTTTTTGGAGGGTGCGTTGTCGATAGCCCGTTGGTCTCGGCAGCCGACTTGCCGAACGTGGTTGTGATTTTTATCGACGACATGGGGTACGCGGACATTGGTCCCTTTGGTGCGACGGCATTCCCGACACCGAATCTCGATCGCATGGCTCGCGAAGGGCGACGCTTTACCGACTTTCATGTGTCGTCTGCGGTGTGCTCCGCATCCCGGGCTGCGTTGATCACCGGCTGCTACCACGAGCGGGTTGGTATTTTTGGTGCGCTTGGCCCCAACGCGAAAATTGGCTTGTCGGAGAGCGAAGTGACGTTGGCAGAGATCTGCAAGCAGAAAAACTATGCGACGACGTGTATTGGAAAATGGCATCTCGGGCATCATCCCAAATTCCTGCCAACACGGCATGGGTTCGACTCTTATTTTGGCTTGCCCTATTCCAATGATATGTGGCCGAATCATCCCGAGGACCTCTCCAAACAGAGTGCTGGTCAAAACGTCAAAAGTGGCTATCCCCCTCTGCCTCTCATCGAGAATTCAAAAATTGTCGATACCGAAGTTACTGGGGACGACCAAAAGCAGCTCACCACAAAGTACACCGAACGGGCGGTGGATTTCATCCGAAAAAATCGAGATCAACCATTCCTGATTTACTTGCCTCATTCGATGGTCCATGTCCCTCTCTATGTTTCTCAAAAGTTCGCGGGCAAGAGTGGGGCGGGACTGTTCGGCGACGTCGTCATGGAAGTCGACTGGTCGGTCGGGCAAATCCTTGACACCCTCAAAGAAGTCGGCGTCGATCAAAACACATTGGTTATCTTTACCACCGACAATGGGCCGTGGCTATCGTACGGAAATCACGCCGGTTCTGCCTTGCCGCATCGCGAAGGAAAAGGGACCGCATGGGAAGGAGGCATTCGTGTTCCAACGTTGATGCGATGGCCTAACAAAATACCTGCCGGCAGTACGTGCGATGAGTTGGCTGGAACCGTGGACATTCTGCCGACGGTTGCAAAAATCATTGGAGCAAAACTGCCGGATCACAAGATCGATGGGCACGATATCTTGCCGTTGATGACAGGGGCGGTGGGTGCGTCAAGCCCTCACACGACCATGCCTTGTTACTATGCCAACGACGAACTCCAAGCGATCCGCGACCCACAATGGAAGCTGATCTTGCCGCACACCTATCGCACTCTGGCAGGACGATCCGGTGGGCTCGATGGTATTCCAGCCAAGTACGAAAACGTCAAAATTGGGCTTGAACTTTACGACATGAAGAACGATCGAAGCGAGTCCAAAAACGTGGCTCAAGAACATCCCGAAATCGTCGCGAGACTGCAGGCGGCTGCCGAGCGTTGGCGAGTCGACTTGGGGGATAAGCTCAGCGATCGAAAAGGATCTGGGATAAGGCCGCACGGGCAGTGGAACGACGGCGATTCGATGTTGGACTAAAGAAAGGTTTGCATGCGTTCAATCCAATAGCTCCAGTTCGCAAGGCAATGCCGGCCCACGCAGGGCGGCTTGGATGCTCAAAAGCGATCGTTTGGACTGAGGGCTCAATTGGAACTGGATCCGACGGTCGCGAATCGATTCGGACGACAAGCCTTCGATCCAACCGTCGATGACAAATCCCATTCGCATCGGTTTGCCAAGTCCGTTCGCAATCTTGCGAACCTCTTCATCCCCTTTTTTGCTGAGGACAATCAGCAACCGATTTGGCTTTTCAATTTCCACGCTGGCAACCCATCCGGAGTCCATCCGAATCCTATTGTTTTCGCAATGCACTTCGGTTCCCATGCTGGTGTTCCGAACGGGAAGCTGGTGGGTGGGGACGCCTGCTGCAATGGGTAGGTAGTTGGAGTCGGAGGTTGGATTGGCAGAGTCGTGATCCGCCACGATCACCATTTCGGGAGGTTGAGAAAGAGCCAAACGCTCCTGGATTTGATTCTGTTGAAATTGCCAGCAGGAAACGCTCAATCGCAATCCGCCCG
>JANODW010000422.1:0-13503 GCA_031412875.1 Pirellula sp.
CTTCAAAATAGGGCTTGCTCGAGAAGAGCAGCGTCGATCACGGCACAGTGCCTAAAGTCTAGAAAGCAGGTTCAGTATGAGCGATGCGATTTTGGACGACGAGGAATTGCCTTTCGATCCCTTGGAAGACTCCGATTCGGAGCCCGTCAAGCTTCGGGAGCGTCCCCCTTTGGATGATGAGATGGATATCACTCCGATGATCGACATGGTTTTCCTCCTTTTGATTTTCTTCATCTTGACCTCGAAGATGACGGGCGAAAAAACCTATCCGGTCCCGCCTGCCAAGAACGGAAGCGCGGTCGTCATCAAAAATTGCGTGTCCCTCTTGGTGAGCCGAGGCACAGGCAGCACGCCGTTGGTCGCGCGCGGGGATGGGACCACATTTTCGGAGGACCCCGAATTGCAAGCGGCAGAGATTGCAGAATACATCCAGTTAGAATTGGAAACCGGCGGCAAGACCGAAGTTTTGATACGGGCCGAAGGGAATGTAACATCGGGCCAAATGAAAAAAGTAAAGCAAGCCATCGCTGAGGTGCTCGAAGAGGGCAAGATGATCAATATTGCCGTTTCGGAGTCGAGTTGATGTCGATCCGTGTTCATTGCGAAAAATGCAAGTCCAGTCATTCTCTCAACCAGCGAATGCTTGGCCGTTCCATCCGTTGCCCTGTCTGCGACGCCACGATCGAGGTGCCGCTCGATGCACCGAGCAACAAACCAAAAGTGCAGAGCAGCGACCCGAGCCAGGAGTTGGTCGATGGCGAACTGGTCTCCGAGGACGGGGGGGATTTTGTCGAGGTCGATGTGGTCGATGTCCGAGCGGAGACGGATGCGACCGGCCAGAGTGGTCGGGATGGCGTCAGCAAATCCAACTCGGACCACAGCGATCAAAAACCACCTCCGCTTGTCGCCGACGCGAGTGATGAGGAAGACGAACTGCTGTTTCAAAAACGGCAGTTGCCCAAGGACGATATGGACATGACCCCTATGGTGGACGTGACCTTCCTGCTGCTTATTTTCTTCATGATCACCGCTTCGTTTACCAGTGAGAAAGTCATCGAGGAGCCGCCCCCGTTGTCCGACAAAGCGAGCACCAACGCCAAGGAGGAGCCGGAAAAGATCTTGGATACCGTGCGTGTTCAAGTCGACGAGTTCAACGCTTACACTATCATTTTGCCGGGCGGCGAAGATCGGCAAGCGAGCAGCAAGCAGGATTTGATGATCGCGCTGGCGGATGCTCGCAGGGAGCTGGTAACCGGCGCAAACGACGATGCCTTGAAACTCGCCGTCGAGGCTCATACGGATTCGATCCATGCTTCGGTGGTGGCGGCGGTAGATGCAGGGCGAGAAAAAGGCTTCAATAGTATTCAAGTGACCGTGGTCGAGGAGTTTGATTAATCGATGGCTGCATCGCAATTTATAGCCCTGTTGGAAAGTCGCGGTCTGTTGGACCCGGAGATCATCGTCGAACTCAATCGGCAGGTGGAGCAGTCCAAAGTCCGGGTCACACCTGAAGCCATCGCAAAACTGTTGGTTGACAACGGCCAGTTGACTCGTTTTCAGGCCACCAAGTTGGTGACCGAACTCAATGAGTCGCTCGGCGGGAATAAGCCTGATCCCTCCGTCGCGCTGCGAGGCGGACGCCCGCTCGAACAAGAGCCTATCAATGATCACGACTCCGTCGACGATTTGCTTCCTGCTGAAATCGTCGAGGTGGAAGAGTCCGTCGAGTCGGTCGAAGTCATTGAGGATGAAAACGACATGGTGGAGGCCTTGGCCAGCACCAAACCATCTCGCAGCAAAAGGATCCCAACCGAATTGGATGACCTACCGCAGCGGGTGGTTCGCGATGTCAAAGTGAAAAAGAAAAGCGCCTGGGAATCCTTCCGAATTATCGGTTATGCGTTTTTAGTCTTGATGCTGATCATCTTTTTTATCCCCTTGTCGATCTGGTTCATGAGGGGGTCGGCCGACGACGCGTTTACGTCCGCCGAGACCGCGTATAAATCGCAAGACTACGAGCGTGCGAGCAAGAACTTTGCCGACTTCGCCAGCAACTTTTCGAGCGATCCGAGAGTCAGTGATGCCAAAGTTTTTTCTGCATTGTCCAAGGTCCGTCAAGACTCAGAAAAGGTTGCCGACCCAACCGTCGCACTCAAATCGTGTCAAGAGATATTGCCCACGATTGTCAACGAGTCTGCGCTCAGTCAATTGCGAGGAGACGTTACCGACGTGCTGCTCCGCATCGCCGAAAAGTTTGTCGTGAAAACAGAGAACACCGCGTCGATTTCCGATCGAAAAGTTCTCATCGAGAAGATGAATGAGCAATTGGCCCTGATCCGTGACCCGCGTTACGTGGGGACGCTGGAAAGGACACAAAATGAATTGCGAATCAAGACGATCGAGGAAAATCAAAATCGCTTGGTGCGGGAAATCCAGCGGGGCGAAGAGCTAACGGTGACGATTTCCGAAATGACCAAGTCGGTGGAATCCAAGAATGTTGCCGCTACCTATGATCTTCGCAAAAAACTGTTGCGGAAGTACCCACAGCTTGAGACCGATGCAAAGCTCGCGGAATTGCTCAGTCAAGCGACCGGCCAGCAACAAGAGCTCGTCGTGGCGGCTCCCCAGATGCCTACCTTGAGCAATGAGCCGGAGCCTGCGACCCGAATGCTCAGTGCCCTTTTGGTAGGACGAAAATCCACCGCCTCGGAGACACAAGGCTCCACCATATTCTTGAGAGGCAAAGGGTCCGTGTGGGCCATGAATGCCGCAACCGGTCAAGTGCTATGGCGGAAACATATCGGACTGGATTGGTCTGGTGAGCCATTGCGTTTGATGCCGACCTCGGACAGCGACGTCTTGATTCCCATTCCGGAACAAGGAAAACTGCGTCGCCTGGCCGCTGCCGACGGCACGCCGGTTTGGGAAGCCACGCTGCCAAGCCGCATCCACTTGCCAACCATCGATGGCGACGACATTTTTGTAACGACCATCACCGGGGAAGTGTTTTGTTTGGATGCCACCACAGGGCAATCGCGATGGGGGAAGAAACTCCCACAAGCAATCGATGTCGGAATGGGAGGGGCGACCGACAAAAAGAAGCGTTATGTTTTAGGAAACCATTCCAATCTTTACGCCATGTCCCGGGCGGGAGGCAAATGCGAAGAAGTCGAATACGTGGGTCACGCGCCTTCCTCGATCGCTGTACCACCGATCTGGATCCAAAACCAATTGATCCTCTTTGAAAACGAAGGGCCCGACTACTGCCGATTGCGATTGTTTCAAACCAACGATGAGGGGCTGGATATCCAGCCTAGCCCGACGTCCATGCGATTCCGTGGGCATGTCGTCGTGCCGCCACAAGTGGATAGGCGTCGGATAGCAGTGGTGACCAATCTTGGGGAAGTCGCCATTTTAGAAGTCGATGCGCTCAATCCAAAAGAGAAAGTCTTTCGCCATGTCAATCTGGTGGAAAACGAATCCGTGCCCAAATTGACTTGGCCACTCATGATCGGCAATGACTTGCTCCTCGCATCGACGCGACTCACGCTCTATCAAGTTCCATCGACTTCGCAAAAACTCAATCGCCAATGGTCCAAGGACGAAGGGGACCAGTTCACCGCTCGACCTATCAACGCGGACGAGTTCGTCGTCCATACGCGAGTGGTCCGTGGCAATCTCGGCGTTCGCGTCTCCGCCATCAATCTCAAGTCGGGAGAGGTGGCTTGGGAGACCGATATCGGAGTGCCTGTTACCTCGCTTTCCAGCGATGGCAAAGGTGGATTCTTGGCGATCACCTCTCAAGCGGCTGCCTTTTCTTTGGACGCCAAATCGTTTTCCAACAAGCAACCCGTGGCGCAGGTGGAGAACTTAGGACGCAATCAAAGGGCCATGATGTTTACATCCCCCGTGACGCTCAAGGATTCTCGCGTTGCGATCTTGAATCAAGCTCAGGGGAATCAAATGCTCCTAGCGGACCCGGCACGTCGCGCAACGACGCCCACCAAGATGCTGCCATTGGATTTCGGAGATGCTTTTCCAAGCAACGAGTCGATCGCCATCGGAAATGGGAGTGTCGTGGTACCGCTGAACAATGGCCAGATCGCCATGATAGATCCGGACAAAGGCAAGATGATTGGATCCCCCTTTCAACCCGATATCCAAGCGGGTGAACGGGTTAAATGGCTAAACCCGATCGCGCTTGCAGACAATCAAACCGTGATTGTGGCTGACCAACAGCGTTTCATGTACAAGCTGTCGACTGGAAAACAACTTAGGCGGATCACCGCGCAGTCGTTGGAAAAAGCACTCAAGGGACGGCTGTCAGTAATACAAGACGTCATCGTCGGAGTCTCCGCAGGCGCGTCGGGGGACCAATTGGATTTTTACGATTCTGGAGAACTGAAACTGGTTACTTCCGTGCCAGTCGAGGGCCGGTTCACGTGGGGGCCTTATGTGTTGGCCGGTGAATCGAAGAGCTACTTGCTCGCCATGAGCGACATTGAAGGATTGGTTGCCTGCGATTCGACCGGCAAACGCTTATGGACGAAATCGCTCGATAAAATTGTCCTCGTCGGGGCGCCTTCTCTGGTCGAGGGCGATTGTTTGCTCGCATCGACAAGCGGTGAGCTGATTCGTGTCGCATTGGACAAAGGGGATGTGGTGGTTCGGGTTCCACTGGGCGAACCCATTAGTGGACAGCCGATAATTCTGGGCAAGGCATTGGTTGTTCCAGGCGATGAAGGAGCCGTGCTGACGGTGCCATTACCGAATCGTTCTTCGGAAAACGCAGGTGCGGCGCGATGAACCGGTTGCGACTAATGACATGGTGCCAACAATGTTTTTTCATCGTGGCCGTTGCAAACCTAGCGGTCCCTTTTGCGGTGGCCCAACAGGACAAGCTATTGGAGGAGGTCGGCGTTGCGGGTTCGGTACTCGATGAAGCTCCGTTCGATATCATCACGCTGAAGAAGGAAGAGCAAGGGCGCAGTGTTCGGGTCAATCCCATCGACTTCCCAAATCGAAAGGTCCCGAAAGAGCCCAAGGAAACAGATCGATTTCGGGTTGTCTTTCCATTGTTTCCAGATCGCGTTTATGAAATCCAGTGGAAGGAAATCGAGAAGGTTATTTTGTATGAGGAGCTCATTCTGCAGCGGGCCACAACGCTTCTAGAGCAGAAGAAATTTAGCGAGGCGTTTGAGCACCTGGATTTTTTGTTGAAAAACTACCCGCAGACGCAAGGTATTTCGCGTCTCCGTCGCGATTTTTTGTTTCGCAGCGCGACGGAGATGGTTGGGCAGCGCCAGTTGCCACATGCCTTAGGAGTTCTCGAAGAGTTCCAACGCATGTTTCCGGACGACAAAGACAAGGACAAGATACGCAATGCGATTTCAAATGTTTCGAGCCAACTGATTGAATCCTATTTCGCCGCCAACGATTTGGCGACCGCGCGGGCCATGATCCTTCGGCTGGAGAAAGACTACAGTAAAGATCCGCTGCCAGTCGTCGCGAAATGGAGAAGCAAGTTCCTCGAATTGGCTACGGGCTTCCGCGATATCGCCATTCGTGAACGGGACGCAGGAGACTTCTCCAAGGCTAGGCAAGCGGCGTTGAGGATGCTTTCTATCGAGCCCGACATCGAAGGGGGCAAGCAACTCTTGAACGAATTGATTATCGCCTATCCGATGATTCGCGTGGCCGTCTTTCAAACATCCAATCAACCGGACGCTGCGGCGATAGCCGATTGGGCGGCGAGCCGATTCGGGCAACTGGTTTCCAAGCCCCTCTTTGAATTCCGAAGCACAGGCCCCGAAGGAGGCCAATACCGTTTCCGTTATGGATCTTTTCAGCACAGCGACGATCGCACTGAATTCGATCTGATGATTCAGAATCCTGGCAAGGATGGTGTGCCCGATAGCCTGACACTTTCGCAAGCGTTCTTGGGACGAGCTACCGTGGGAAATGCAAGCTACGCTCCGAGTTGGGCGTCGATTATCGATCGCGTTTCTGTCTTTGGGCCAGAACGTTTGAAGCTCAAACTGCGACGGCCCCACGTGTTGCCGCAAGCGTTTTTGCAATGGGAGCTCAGCGAAAAAAGCAATGCGCTGGACAACAAGCCAGTCTATCGCCTCAAGAGTAGTGAGCCTGGGCTAAGGCGATTCGAATGGGCAGACGCGAATCCGCCCGCCGATTACCAACCCAAAGAGATTCAGGAGATCCTCTACTCGGATCCGCAGAAAGCTATTGCGGATTTGCGTCGCGGCGATGTCGAGATCATCGATCGATTGTTTCCAGCCGATGCATTTCCGCTTCGCAATGTCACCAACATCATCACCGATCAGTACGCGTTGCCGATGGTCCATATGCTGATACCAAAGACCTCGAATGTCTACGTGGATAGCAGCGAATTTCGTAGGACCCTGCTCTATGCCATCAACCGCGAAGGAATCTTGAACGGAGAGATCTTGGGCAGTAGCCGGTCCGAAACGAGCCGTGTGATCAGCGGTCCGTTTCCTTTTGGGGCCACCGAAGCGGATCCAATCGCTTATGCGTACAACAAAAACGTTGAGAACTACCCGTACGATCCCAAGTTGGCCAAAGTGCTGTTGATGCTGACAAAATCCAAGCTCGCCAACCAAGCCGCGAAAAAACGGGAAACGCTTCCCCCTCTCTCCACATTGCGTTTGGGTGTGCCGGACAATGAATCGGCCAAGGTGGCCGGCGAAGCGATCGTGCAAGCTTGGAAGCTGATCGAAATCCCAGCAGAGCTGGTCGTTATCAAAAGCGACGCGGAAACCAACGATGCCCCTCAAGTGGATTTTTTATATGTGTCCGCAGCGGTTTGGGAACCGGCCACGGATGCGGAGCGATTGTTTGGGGTCGGTGGAGCTGCGCAAAGCTCGAACCAATTTGTTGTCCAAGCGTTGGGGAAACTGAGCATCGCTCGCAATTGGCGAGAAGTTCGCGACGAATGCCATAACTTGCACCAAGTCGTGGCAGCCCATTTGCCGATCCTACCCCTATGGCAAGTGAGCGAGACCTTTGTCTATCGCCGCGAAGTCCTTGGGATCACCAAGAAACCGGTCAGTCTCTACCAGGATGTTCAAAAGTGGAGACTGCAAGCACGATGAGATCGCGACGCATCATTACCGTTTGGCTCTTTGTATTCGCTTGCGTTACCCATTCGCACCTGTTGGGGCAATCGGTCTGGGAGTATTCCCCTTATCGGGTCAAATTCTGGCTAAGTGTCTCTCCCACGTTGGCATTGAGCCCCGAATCCGAGCAGGAGATCCACAAGAAAATAGGTGAGTTTTCGGAAGTCAATTTTGGTCCCACTTGGGAAACAGAGGTGGAAGCAACTCCGGACGCTTTGTTTGGATCGGTTCTATACCGGCTGGATGAGTTTACCGTCGAACAACTGCTTTCACGCGAGTTGTTGCTGATTGTGGGTAAGTCGGAGGAAGCAAAGAAGGCGTTCTTGGAAATGAATCCGCCGATTCCCAAACCGCCTACAGATCCCGGCAAGCCCTTAAAAGCACCCACCAAAGCCGAAGCGGACGCGATGCAAGATTTGGAAGCCCGCAACGCCAGTCTTCAAAGTGTGCGCACGTTGGATTCTGCTATCGAACGCATCAAGCGTATTGCGATCCAGCCGCTCCTGTTCAATGCAATGCAACGGGACATTCTGCCTTTTCTCGAGACGAAACAGTGGTCGGATTTCGGGGGGATTGTGCAACCGTTTAGCGGAACTCTGGAACAGCTTCAGAGCGAATTGGCTTCTGGAGAAACGGTTGCAGCCCTCATTCAAAAAATGGATCTCGACAAGTTCAAGAAGGTCGCTCGGCAGATCCCTGCTCGACTGCCTTGGCAACCCGAAGCGTTGCTGCGCGATCACGACAAGGTCTTCCTCGCGTCGGTTGACAAGGCTGGTGAGTCGATTCGAATCCAAGTGAAAGAATTGGATTCGTTCGTGCGACGGATGGGCGATATCGCTTCTACCACAGTGGTATCCAAGGAAGAAATCCCACGAGCGATCGCGGAGTTGGCAGCCGAGGCATTTTCGCCTATTGTACGAATCGAGGAGACCGATTTAAAAACAGCCGTCTTGCGAGTCAAAGCGGCAGGCCTTCTGACCACCAAGGAATACCCGATCCGCGTCTCGCCCGGCGATGTGCTGCTGCCCATTGTTCGACGGGACGATTCCAATGGCAATCCGACGCTTCTCCAAGCGATACCATTTACTTTTGTGGCGGTCACGGAAAGAATCGACAGTGTTTCCAAACTGTATGGTGCGATCTTCACGGCCAGTCGCGGTTCGCTTTCGTCGGCCAAGAATCGCCGAACCCAGCGCGTGGGCTTGAAGATCAAACCGAACCACCCGGCTAGCGAATTGCGATTGGGGATCAAGAGCCAACCAGGAGTTCCGTTTGTTGGCGCTGAGGTCTATCGAAGGACCCCCGGAAGCGACGATTTGGAACTGGTGGGGCGCACCGACTGGCGCGGAGTGGTTCCTATTGGAATCCAGAACTTGCCCACCATCCAGTACGAGCCGCCCAAGGATAGCAAGGTGCCCGCGATCGCCAACGCGAGAAAGATATCGCAGTTCCCGGTCGATCCCCCGGAATACAAAATTAGCGAAGCCAAACCTCCCGTGTTGTCGAACCTGTCCTCCAATGCCGAATCGCTCAATCAAATCAAAGACGCGAAATCTCCGAGTGTCAAAGAAACCACCGAACCGAGCGAGGGAGATAAACAAATAGATGCACCGGTGGCGGTCGTAAAAAAACCCGTGGGATCGATGCAAGTCCATCTTCCGCTGTATCTTTACTACATCAAGAACGGCGAGACCCTGTTAGCGCGACTGCCGATCGTGGACGGGATGAAGGGGGTCGAGCAAGCCGATCTGCCGGACGACCGGCGACGATTAGAAACCGAAGCGCTTTTGAAAGGCCTGCAGGGAGAAGTCCTCGATGTCGTGATTCGACGGAAAGTGCTGGAAGCCAGAATCAAGCAGGAGATCCGAAAAAAGGATTTTGAGAAAGCCGAGAAAATGCTGGAGGAACTGAAGCGGGTCAAATCCTTTGAAAAAATGTCCGAGCAGGTCGAAGCGATCCAGCGTCGGGCATTGGCGGTCGACCGAGGTCCCATGCTTTTTGGCGTTTCCAAGAAAATTGAGACCATGCTCGACGCCACCAAGTCGCTGATGCAAAAATACCTTCAAGACACCATCGTTCGTACACTTGAGACAGAAATCCTTAACGCAAAATGACAAAGACTGTATTGGACATTGGTAATTGCGATCCAGACCACAATGCCATCGAGAGAATGCTAAAGAGTCGCTACGATGTGATCGTCTTGAGAGCCGATCAATGGAGCGACGCGTCGGCATTGCTGGCCGATCAAAAAGTTGACTTGATCTTGATTAACCGTAAGCTAGACATGGATTACAGTGACGGAGTAGAAGTGTTGCGTCAACTCAAACAGGAATCGACGACTCGGTCCATCCCCGTCATGATCATCACCAACTATGCCGAGCATCAGGTGGCGGCCGTCGCAGAGGGTGCGGAATACGGATTTGGAAAACTGCAGTACGGTGAGCCAGAGACGCATGAACGCCTTTCACGTTTCCTTGAAAAGAAAACTGCCTAGCAATCCACCGCGAGTAGCAAAGGGGAATCCATGAATAAAAAAAAGGACGCCGACGAAATTGAGATGGTGCGCGACATCTTGCGGAAAGCGGGGCTGCGCAGCACTCCAGCGCGGATTTCCGTGTTGAACGCCCTGCGGAAGAGCAGCAAGCCTCAAACCCATGCGGAACTATCCGACAAATTGGTACCCATCGGATTCGACAAGGCGACTGTCTTTCGAAACTTAAGCGATTTGACCGATGCGGAACTGGTGAGTCGAACGGAATTAGGGGACCACGTTTGGCGATTTGAGATTCGAGATCCTTCGCATGATCGCAGTAGTCACCCGCACTTTGTCTGTGTGGAATGCGGAACCGTTTCTTGCATGAGCGGGATCGGATTGCCGGACGAGTCGATGAAGAAGACTCTCAATATTTCTCGGATCAGCGAAATCTTGGTCAAAGGCCACTGCATGACCTGCGAGCCAGCAGCCCGCTAGTTTGAATGTTTTCCTGCCACAACAATCCATCGGTTGGTGAACCGATAGTGTGGGTCGTTGGCGACTGAGAATCTATCGAGGTTGCTAAGGAATGCGACTCAGAAGGCCGTGCGTAACCAATTTCGCTGCGACGCTCCGGAGCGATTCCAAGGGCAGCATCGATCGTTCTGCGATGGTTTGCAAGCTGTTTTGGCCATCGGAAAGATTTAGCACCCAAAGCATGGCCATCGTTTCGTCGGAACTGGTCAACTCTTTGTAGAGGCCACGCTTGCCCAGTTGCGGTTCGCATTTCGGATGGGTGTTGATAAACAGCTCGCTGGATTCCAATGCATCTACCACTTGGACGAGCACTTGTAGGGAATCGGCCAAGGATGCAGGTTGGACAAAGTCGGGATTGTCCGAGGAAGTGTGATACTCTGGGTAGGTGCCGTACGGGGATCGTGAAAGGCATCCGACAGGCATGTTGAAGCCAGGTGAACAGAACTGACGCTCGTCATATCCGTAGGGCGAAAAATCCCGGACAGCAAAAGGTCTGCCGGTGCCAGCCAGCACGGATTCGACCGTTCGGTCGACAACCGCGGTGGATTGGCGACTCCGTTTGTAGTGGATGTGACCGGGGTCGCCCAGTCCGCTCAGCACAAGTCCATGCCGGACGCGATTCGCGGCGGCTTCGTTGCGTGCAAGCCAAGTGATTGCCCCGATCGTGCCAGGAATGAACAAAAAACGATAGCTGTAACGTCGGTTCATGCATGCCAATTGGGCCGCCAACTCTGCCGCCACGACGACTCCGGAGAGATTGTCGTTTGCCAACGAAGGATGGCAAACGTGAGCCGAGAATAGGACTTCGTCTGAGCTCTCACCTGGCAGCAATAGTTCGCCGTACGACAGGCTGCCTGGTTCTAACGTAGAGTCGATGCAGACTTCGTATTGATCGTCTCGCATCTCCAGCAACGCATGGTGTTGCAAGCAGAAGCCCCAGTCCTCTTGGTAATAAGAAGTTTTGTACGGGATTACGTCGGGCTGACTCGGCAAGCTATGCAGGTGTTTTTTGAGGTCCGCGGTCGGCAACGTAGTTCGCACAGCCGTGCTGTAGTTCAAAACGTGCAGATTGTGCCGTTGGAAATCCACGATGCGATCGCCATGGGCGTTTTTGATCCAAGCGTCTCGAATGTTCCATTCGTTTGGCACCGTCCAATCAAAGACGCGTGTCCCGCTCGGTACCTCATGGATGACCAGTGGAATGGTCTTTTGCAACATTGACAACGTTTGCCGAACACCTGCACCGGTAATGCTTCGGCAGATCGGATACAGCTCGGTTAAACGAGCATGCATCGCGTTTCCGATGAGGTTCTCGTCCGGTAGGGTCATGGCGCGAAATCCGGATAGCTGCGGTCGCGTTCATTCATAATAGGATTCGGTAGGGGCCACTGGATTCCAAAGGCAGGGTCATTCCATCTGGCTGCGCGGTCGTATTCCGGTTCGTAGTATTGACTCATATGGTAATAGATTTCGGTGTTATCCACGAGGGTTTGGAACCCGTGGGCAAACATCTCGGGAACATAAAGCGCGCGATGGTTGGCTTCGCTCAATTCGACTGCGACATGTTGCAAGTAAGTTGGAGAATGCGGTCGCAAATCGATAATCACGTCGACGATAGCACCGCGAACAACTCGGACAAGTTTCGCTTCGGGCGATTGTGGGCATCGCCAATGCATCCCCCTTAACGTTCCTGCCAGTGCATTGAAAGCGAGATTGCATTGAGCGGTTGTCTGCACCAAGCCATGCGATGCGAACTCGCGTTGGCAGTAGGTGCGAGCAAAGAAGCCGCGTTCGTCGGCCCGCCTTTCCATGTCGACAACAAAGGCTCCCTGGAGTGCGGTCTCGGTGAAGATCATGGCAGGACCCGTGTCTCTGGAATCGGCACGACAAATTGACCACCCCAACTGCGTATATGACCCATTTGAGCCACAATCTCTTCTTGGATATTCCAAGGCAGGATGAGCACGTAGTCCGGTTTCATCGTATCGATCATATCGGGCGCGTAGATAGGGATGCGAGTGCCAGGCAGAAACTTACCGTGCTTGTAGGGGTTGCGGTCCACGACAAATTCGATGAAGTCCGTGCGGACCCCACAATAATTGAGCAAAGTGTTTCCTTTTCCAGGCGCTCCGTATCCGGCGACCCGTTTGCCTGCTCGCGCTGCTTCAATGAGGAACGTGAGCAGTTTCCGTTTCGTCTCTCGCACTTTCTCGCCGAAGGCCGCGTAGGTTTCAACGCGATCCAAACCCCGAGCGCGTTCCAACGCGATCAAGGAGGTTACCGAATCGGTGGTGGTTCTCAAATCGTCCTCGTGACAAACAAACATACGTATGGAACCGCCATGCGTCGGCAGTTCTTCCACATCGAATAACCGGAGGCCGCAGGAGGCAAAGATGCGTGTGTCGGCGAGCAATGTGTGGTAGCAATAGTGTTCGTGATAGATGGTGTCGAACTGATTGTTTTCCATCAATCGCATGAAGTGAGGGATTTCGATCGAGACCGTTCCTCCTGGTTTAAGCAACCGCTTCATACCGGCGACGAAATCGTTGATGTCCGGAACGTGTCCAAAGACATTGTTGGCAATGATCAAATCGGCTGAGCTGCCTTGGTCGGCCAAGGAACTTGCTGTCTTCACTCCGAAGAAAGCCACCACCGTGGGCACTCCTTTTTCCATTGCAGCCTTTGCTACGTTGGCGGCAGGCTCCACCCCGTAGGCCGGGATCCCTTTTTGGACAAAATTTTTCAGCAGATAACCATCGTTGCTTGCCAACTCCACGACTTGGCTTTCCGAATGCAGGCCGAGCCTCGCGATGATCGCCTCGACGTACACACGCGAATGCTCCAGCCAACTATCGGAGAAGGATGAAAAATAAGCATACTCGGTATAGATGGACTCAGGAGAGACATCCGTTTCAAGCTGGACAAGAAAGCAATTCGCGCAGACCATCGCATGCAACGGGTAGAACAGCTCCGGTTCATTAAAGTGTTCTATTGAAACGTAGCCCTCACAGGGAGGCTGGACACCGAGATCCACCACACTGGCTTCCAAGGGAGCGCGGCAATGGCGGCAGGAGGTTCTTTTTCCAGGCTTCGCACAAGCCTGCGAGGGATTCGACATGGTTTCATTCACGGGGATGGGATTTAGCGAGTGTGATTGTAGCGACGATAAATCGATTGCGAAGGTTTCCCGACCAGATAGTCTTCCACACCGTGTTCCAAGGCAAGACGATAGACATGGAGCGCTTCATCCATTGCGTGGAGGGTCCGGTCGATATCCTCATCCGAGTGCGAGTAACTTACCACCAGCGAACCCATCAGGATGCCCCGCTTGATCGTTTC
>JANODW010000423.1:0-5730 GCA_031412875.1 Pirellula sp.
ACCAACGAGATCAAAGAATCGATCCTTCGACTGGCGGACAGCAACACCGATATCGTCATCACCGAAATCGGAGGGACCGTGGGCGATATTGAGAGTCTGCCTTTCCTCGAAGCGATTCGACAGTTTCCGCAAGACGTCGGCCGCGACAACTGCCTTTTCATTCACCTGACTCTCGTTCCCTATTTGAAAGCGGCAGCAGAGATAAAGACCAAGCCGACACAGCACTCGGTGGGATTGTTGCGGCAGATTGGTATCCAGCCGGATATGTTGATTTGCCGTTGCGAACAAAGTATCTCTCGCGAAGAGCGAGAAAAGATCGCGCTGTTTTGCAATGTCTCCTTGGAAGCCGTCATCGAGGAGTTGGACAAGGATTTTTCGATCACTCGCAAGTAAATCTGACCGGTGGTGTAATTGGAGTCCCGGGTCAATGCCCCGCTCGTAAACCGTTCGTAATGCCCAAGATCCAAATCGGTTTCGCTCCCGTCGTCCAAAACGTAGACTTCGCCGTGCTGGTACGGGCTCATGGTGCCTGGGTCGACGTTGATGTACGGATCCAGTTTTTGCATGCGAACTCGCAGCCCGCGAGCCTCGAGAAGCATTCCGATGGAGGCACTCGTTAAGCCTTTTCCAATGGAGCTAACAACACCGCCAGTTACAAAAATATGCTTGGTCATCGATTTTCGCGGGTAGGCGAGCTAAAGAGCACTTGGGTACACGACGGACTCAGATCTTAACACCAAAGGACCTATCTGACAATTTACGATCTTTCCCGATCTCCATTGACCTGTTTGGCAACTTCTTCGATACTCCGAGGGTGGCAAAGCTCTCAAGTCAGGCCCTCAGGGCCAAAGTTTGCAAGCTAAAATTGGCGGCAAGTGCTGTTCTCCACCAGGGATCGCTCCCGTTTTTGTTGATTCTTACCGAATGACCGCAGCAACCGAAATGAACTTGGCGAGCTATTGTTCTGAGGTCGCTTGTCGCGCCAAGGGAGCATCCCGATTGCTCGCGGGGCTTTCTGGAGCGATCAAGAATCGATGGTTGCTTGAGTCTGCGAACCGGATCGAATCGCAGGCCGAGCAGATTTTGGCTGCAAACCAATTGGATTTAGGGGTGGCCGACCAATACGGTTTGACCGATGCAGAAATCGACCGCCTGCGTTTGACTCCCACCCGCATCCGTCAAATCGCAAGCGGTCTCCGAGAGATTGCCGCTTTGCCCGACCCTGTCGGCGAAGTCATCGAGGGGAGCGTCCGTCCTAACGGACTTCAAATTTCGAAGATCCGGGCACCGTTAGGAGTGCTTTTCTTTATTTACGAATCCCGCCCCAACGTAACGGCGGATGCGGCTGCCATTGCCGTCAAAAGCGGCAATGCAATCATCTTGCGAGGCGGCAAAGAAGCCATCCACAGTTCTCGCACCATCGTCGAAATCATGCAGGCCGTATCGCTGGAAATCGGTATCCCGGTCGACGCCATTCAATTCATAACTACGCCCGAGCGCGAAGCCGTCGGTCACTTGCTCCAGCTTTCTCAGTGGATCGATTTGGTGATCCCTCGAGGTGGTGAAAGTCTGATCCGGCGCGTTGTTGCCGAGGCGACCATGCCTGTGCTGAAGCACTACGATGGCAATTGCCATATCTACGTCGACAAACTGGCAGACCTCGCGATGTCGATTCGGGTCGTTGAGAATGCGAAGTGCCAACGGATGGGAGTTTGCAACGCGTTGGAGTCATTGCTGGTGCATCGCGACGTTGCTGCTGCGTTCCTGCCTGATCTGGCTGCAACGCTCGCGTCACACTCCATCGAGATTCGCGGTGACGAAGAGACACGCGAATGGATTCCCGATTCGGTGATTGCTACCGAAGAGGATTGGTCGCGCGAGTATCTCGGGCCGATCTTGAGCATCCGTATCGTGGACTCGCTCGATCAGGCAATCGAGCACATCAATCGGTATGGCTCGCACCACACCGATGCGATCATGACATCGGACTTGGCCGCCGCGAAGAAGTTCACCACCTTGGTCGATTCCGCCGCAGTCATCGTCAATGCTTCGACACGATTCAATGACGGGGGCCAACTCGGCCTGGGCGCCGAGATTGGAATCAGCACCGACAAGTTCCATGCGAGGGGACCCTGCGGTCTCCGCGAATTGACGACCTATAAATACGTTGTCTACGGTGACGGGCATGTTCGCAATTAGAAAAGGATTTCTCAATGGCCGACGATGTACTGAGTAGGAATGACGTGGAGAGCTTGCTGCGCAGTCTCGACGGGGCTGCTGCGCCAGCAGCTCCCACGACTGCTGCAGCACCCAAGCAAGAGACCAAGAAACCCGCAAGCAAGGTGCGCGTACTCGCCTACGATTTCAAGAGGCCAGAACGGGTTGGAAAGGAGCAGATGCGGGCCCTGCAATCGCTTCACGATGGTTTCTCCCGAAATGTCGGCGCATCGCTGTCCGCCGTCCTTCGCAGCATTGTCGAAGTGCGATTGATCAGTGTCGATCAATTGACCTACAGCGAGTTTGTCTACAGCCTAGAGATCCCCACCTGTTTCAATCTCCTCAAACCGATGCCGCTCGAAGGGAACTGGGTCTTGGACATAAGTCCCTCCCTGCTATACCCCATCATCGACCGGATGCTCGGAGGCAACATCGGAGCCGACTCTTCGTTGAAGAGACCGCTGTCGGAAATCGAATTGCGGCTGGCGGCCAGGATCAGCGGCGTCTTTCTACGAGAATTAGAAGTCGCTTGGGCCAATGTCGTCGATCTGAAAATCGAAGTCGAACGGGTGGAAAGCAACCCACAACTGGTTCAAATCGTACCGCCTAACGAAGTCGTTATCATGGTGAGCTTCGAACTGTCGCTGGGAGCGATTCGGGGAATGGCAAATCTATGTATTCCATTCAATACCATCGAACGGGTCGGCAGCAAACTGACCAGCAACAGTTGGGTGGGGTACGCGTCGATCAAAGCAAACGCCGAGACGACCGGTCGGCTCATCTCGCGATTGGATGGGTCCATGGCCGATGTGATTGTGACCCTTGCTCGATCCACCATCAAATCGGCAGACCTGTTCGATCTCGAAGTGGGGGATATCATCTCGACGGAAAAAGATATCAATCATCCTCTCGAAGTCGAAATTGCCAATCGCACAAAATTTCACGCATCGGCCGGATCCTTCAAGGGCCGAAAAGCGATTCAAATCGAACAAGTGGTGAACGCAACCAAAGAATGATCGGCGAAATTGTTATACCCGCACGGCTGGCTTCGACCCGACTGCCCGAAAAACTGTTGCTGAGAGAAACCGGCAGGACAGTCCTCGAACATACCTACCGCGCTTGCCAATCCGCTTCGCTTCCCTCGGGAATAACCGTAGCAGTAGACGACGCTCGATTGTTCGATGAAGTCACTGCCTTTGGTGGCCGAGCCCAGATGACCGACCGGAACGCGCAGAGCGGGACAGATCGTGTTGCCGAAGTGGCTCGCACGCGGCCCGACGTCGAAGTGTTTGTCAACGTTCAAGGAGACGAGCCAGAAATCGCGGGTACATCGATCGATGCGGT
Source organism: Pirellula sp. (assembly GCA_031412875.1). Taxonomy (GTDB): domain Bacteria; phylum Planctomycetota; class Planctomycetia; order Pirellulales; family Pirellulaceae; genus JBKCUI01. The sequence goes on from JANODW010000423.1 coordinate 3,562, forward strand.
GATGCAATTGCTCATTTCTAACCCCAACGCGCAGGTGGCGACGCTGGCTACGCCTATTCGCGGTCGCAGCGATTTGGAGGACCCGGCATGCGTCAAAGTCGTGCGAGCTTTGGATGGAACAGCGCTGTATTTCAGCCGATCGGTGATTCCGTATCCAAGAACCTGGGAGGATTCCTTGCTGGCACGCGATCCGGCCCTGTTCCTGCAGCACTTGGGGATCTATGCGTATCGTCGAGCATTCCTGATGGAACTGCCAACGATGCCTTCAAGCTCGCTGGAGCAACTCGAAAAGTTAGAGCAGCTACGCTTCTTGCAAGCTGGGTGCCGTATTGCCGTCGGGGTCGTAGAGAATTCGCCTCGCGGCATCGATACTCGCGAGGACTATGACCGATTCAAGGCGAGGTTTGAGTCATCCGCTCCATGTCGAGTAGGGTGAGTCGGGGTAATTATTCCCGACTCAGCCCTCTCACAGAACCGTACGTTCGGGTCCGTATACGGCTCCTGTTAAAGTAAAGCTCAAGTTGGCTTGGGTAAAACTCCGGTTTCCACGCTCGTGATATCAAACAGTCCCAAGTCGGCCAACCATGCGTTGGGCATGGCGAAGCTGGCTTGCGGGCTGCGTGAATTTCGCCACGAACGCATTCGAATCTTGGGAAAGTCGCCCTTGTACCCCAGTTGCCGAAGTCGGCGATGGAGTCGCTCGGGCTTCTTCCAATCCGAAAGCTGCTTTTGACGTAAACGGCGTCGAATCCATACGGCTAAATCCTTGAACAGCTCTTTGCAGTTTGCCATCCGAAAATAATTTGCAAAACCTCGTAGGATTGGGTTCAGGTCAGTGATGACTTGCTCCAAATTCACTGGGCTACTGCGGCGAGTGATCGCTTTCACTTTGTCTTTCAACGCGGTGACCTTCTTATCTTGGATGCGAGTCCAAGTCGTACTAATCTCCACTCCCAAGAACTTGACTCCTTGCGAAGCGTGGATCATGTGGGTCTTTTCGCGATTGACTCTTAGTTTTAACGTTCCCTCAAGTATTTCCGTGGCTACAACTTGAGCATGTTCTGCTCCTGAGCGAGTCGCACAGAGTATGAGAATGTCGTCAGCGTATCGCACGATGCGATGGCCGCGACGTTTCATCTCCTGATCGAACGCATCCAAGTAGATATTTGCAATCAAAGGTGAGATCACCCCGCCTTGCGGGCTGCCTAGCTCGGTTGCTTCTACTTGGTGGTCGATCATCACGCCCGCTTTCAGAAACATTTCTATCAGTTTCAAAAATGCTTCCGTCTTTCACTCGCTTGCCAATGCTCGCGATAATCAATTCATGGTCCAGACGGTCGAAGCATTTGGACAAGTCCATATCGACCACCCATTCCCGGTGATATTGACGGATGAACATTGTCGCTTTCGCAACGGCCATCTGACAAGATCGACCCGGACGATAACCATAACTCGATGGATGAAAGTCAGGATCAAAGATCGGCTGCAGGATGTCCAGCAACGCTTGCTGGACAACTCGGTCACGAACTGCCGGTATACCAAGATGCCTCTCTCCGCCGCCGGGCTTCGGTATCGTTACCCGTCGGACTGGTTGTGGCTGGTAAGTCTCGCTCCGCAGTTCGCTTACCAAGCGATTTAATTCTTCTAGCAAGCACGACTGAAAGTCGCTGATCGTTTGGCCATCCGCACCTGGAGCTCCAGAAGCACGGCGCACCTTCTCAAACGCCAGAGCAAGCGCGCGGCGGTCAAGGAGTCGATCATACAGGCTGTAGAAGATTTTTGTCATGATTCGCTTGATAGTTTCGGCTACTTGCGTCTTGGTGCAGTTACTTCGCAGGGCACTGCGTTCATAAGGCTCGCCACCGATCCATGTGCTATCCCAGCAAAGGGCAATCTACGTTTCGGGTGTTGGTGCGCCTTCCGCTTCGACGGTCGAGACCAGTAGTTCCCCTTGCAACAGGCTCACCGCTCGGTTCGTTCCCCGCGATTTTGATTCAATCGCAGCTTGTGTCGAATGCTCTGTGTTTGCTTGCTTAGACTCGTTCGCTCCTTTACTAAAACTTCCCCCCTTCGCAGTCCTCGCAGGCTTTTGACTTGCGTGAACTCATCAAGACTCGATCTCGGTTACCGCCGATACTTTGCTTGATATCGTCGCTGTTTTATCCTCCA
>JANODW010000424.1:0-4840 GCA_031412875.1 Pirellula sp.
CGCAAGCTTTTGGCAATCTAGGCGATTTGCGAAAAATGAATCGCATAGGGTGAGTGTGAATAGGCCGATACCACCCGATCATGTGGATCGAACCGAAGAACCGATGCTACCCTCGTCAGGCACGATTGCAACGTTTTTTCCGAGTAACTAGACCCGGCCAAGAATGAAAACTCGCGTTACCCAAAATCTGCTTTTGCTCGCTCGGGCAGGCTCGTTGATAACCGCAGCTGGAGTGGTTGCTTTCAACGCGACCTGCGCACTGGGTAGGACAGAACGCAACACGCCGATCGTTCAAGCCATACAAAAAGCAGAATCCGCCGTCGTTAATATTCAAGGCAATAAAACAATCACCAACGCTAGCGCTTCCGGCCATCCTACACGCCAGGAAGTCAACGGCATGGGTACCGGCGTGATTATCGACCGACGCGGATACATTGTTACCAATTACCACGTTGTGGATGACGTCGCCCGTATCGAAGTCACTTTGTCAGACGGCACGACTGCCATCGCGAAACTGATCAACTACGACCCCGTTACCGACTTGGCGCTGATCAAAATCAAGTCGGACCGAGATCTACCCGTCATTCGCGTCGGTGCAAGCGAGAGCCTCCTGCGAGGCGAAACCGTGATCGCAATTGGGAACCCGTTCGGTTATCAAAACTCCGTCACGGTCGGCATCATCAGCGCACTGCATCGCGATATCCCAGTCAACGGCTCGCAACAATACAACGACTTGATCCAAACCAATGCGGACATCAACCCCGGCAACTCCGGTGGGCCACTGCTGAACATCGATGGCGAGGTCATCGGGATCAACGTCGCGGTTCGCGTGGGTGCCCAAGGCATTGGATTCGCTATTCCTATGGATACCGCCGTAGAAGTGATGGCCGATTTAGTCGCCGATCACCGCGCTACTTCGCATGGACTCGTTTTCTCCAAGCCTGAATTTGCTCGCCATCAGGACAATGGAAACGGACATCTGATCGTTCGCGAATACCGAGGCTCCGATTCTAATTCGAGCCGAGACATCCGAAACGGAGATCGCATTGCCTCGATCGAAGGGCAGCCGGTAGAAAACCGATTGGAGCTCGAACTCGCTCTGCTCGAACGATCGGGCCAATCGATTGAACTTGGGTTGGATCGCAACGGAGTGAAACTGGCCCATTCAATCACGTTGAATGACTCGGGAAGCAAAGAACTGGATGTTGTAAGCATGGCCTGGGAACAACTCGGCGTTCGCCTCAGCGTGGTCCCTGCAGCCTCCATCGCCGGAGCGGGCGAAGACTACAAAGGCGGCTTGAAGATCACCGACGTGCGACCAGGTAGCCCTGCAGATCGCGTCCACCTCCAGCCTGGCGATGTGATCGTCGGGGTGATGGATTGGCAAACTCCAAAATTGGAGTCGCTTGCCTGGATCATGGCGAACGCAAACTTTCGCACAGCCGGTTCGTCCAAATACTACTTGGTGCGAAAGCGTTCGAAACTGACCGTCGCAATGGCCCTAGATTCCAACACCAAAAGCAAGCGAGACGAAACTCGTACGAAGATGGAATCCTCCGTGTCTCGAAACAACCCGCGAGATATCGCAAGATAGCCAATCACCAACCCCACAAACACCACGCGCCACAATCGCACCGCATCTACTCGTCATCGGCCATGACGCTCGTTGCCGCATCGATTCAAAACGCGATGGTCCAGTTGGTTGCGTTTGTGAATTTGGTTTTCGTTGTGGCTAAGTTAGCTTTGCGTTGCTTCTCTGCGTTCCTTGTCAGTGATTGAACAAGAACTCTTTGCAATTCAAGATCGCCCAGGTTACATCTTGGTAGGCTTCTAATTTGTTGCTCTTGCTCTCCAAGTAAGCGATCGCAGGCTTGAGCTCAGACTCGCTCGGCTTGCGAGAAAACGCTCTCAAATAAATCTCATTCAAGTTGTCTTGATGGCTGCTGGTTCGATTGGCAAGACTTGCTGCTAAGCCGTTTGTGTCGGCCAGCTTGGCGATCAATTCCTTGGAATTTGCAAAGTGGAGACTTTGAGCCAACGTGGACTCATTGGCTCGTTCGCATTCGCAAGCGGTGGAAGCGTCGGGACGACCGAAGACGGTCAAAAAGTAAGACCGAAAGGATGCATCGGGCAACGATACAGCTCGCGTTCGATCGGGCATCGCATCAAAGGCGGTGGTCGTCATAGTGACTTGGTCGACCGCGTCGAGGATCTGTTCGGCTGATAGCCTCTTGGGATAATTTCGAGAGTAGCATTTGCGATCTCGCAGATTCTCGCCGTTGGGTTGGCTATCGAGTTGGTAGACGCGAGTGTTGCATATCGATCGCACCAACGCTTTGACGTCGTATCCCGATTCGATCAATTGATTTGCCAACGCATCGAGCAGTTCGGTATTGGAGGGTGGATTGGTGACTCGCATGTCGTCCTCTGGCTCGACCAGCCCGCGACCGAAGAAGTGCTTCCAGTAACGGTTCGCAATCGACTTTGCAAAAAACGGGTTCTGGCGATCGACCATCCAATCCACCAACGACTCACGCGGGTCGCGTTGGTCAGCGTCATCGCGAATCGGGCCATCTAGACCGGCGGGCTTGAGCGATTCTCCCGACTTGGGATGGGCAGCGCGCGGTTGTCCCAAACTGGCAAACACAATATTTTCGTCCGGCGATTGACTTGCTTTGGTGCGGACTTGGGAAAAGAAGGCGGCCATCTGGAAGTAATCCTTCTGAGCCCATTTTTCATAGGGATGATGATGGCAACGCGCGCACTGGATCCGCTGCCCCAAAAACAACTGGGCGGTGTCTTCTAGTCGACTGAAATTATCCGTCACATGCCGATACCAAACCACCGGCGGATGCACGTCCATCGATCCCGATGCAGCCACAATATCGCGAACAAACTGGTCGAATGGCCGATTGGATTCGATCTGGTCCCGAATCCATCGATGGAATGCAAAGGTTCCCGACTTTTGTCCGGGGTTGTCTCTGCGATTGCGTAAAATCAACATCCACTTGTTTGCAAAATGGTCTGCGTAGTCGTCGCTGGCTAGCAACCTATCGATCCATTTCTCTCTTTTGTTTGGCGTGGCGTCTTGGAGGAACTGATCTGCTTCGGCGAGCGTTGGTAAGCGGCCAGCAAGATCGAGAGTGGATCTGCGAACAAAGGTTGCATCATCGCAAACGGCCGATATCGGGATGTTGAGCGACCGCAATTGGCCGATTACGGCAGCGTCGATCGGATTGGTGGGTTCGGGCCAAACATTGCTTCCCTCGACAATCGGAACACTGGCTCGAAAGACTGCAACTTGGCCCTGAAAGCGAGCCATGATAGCGACTTCGCCAGCGAGCGATTTCATGGAGACCAAACCCCGCTTGTCTACGTCCGCCATATCCGGATCGTTGCTCTCAAATTGAACCGACGGTGTGACGTCCTCCACGGATCCATCGGAGTAACGGGCCACCACGGAAATTTGTTGCTCTTGCTTGGGAAGCATTCGACGGACGTCAGGTGTGACCGCCAACCCAACCACGCGACGATCGTCCGCCTTGCCCGGTTTCATCCCCTGAGAAATCCACCGTTTCAAAACGCGATACTCTTGAGAGTCCGATTCCAACCGCTGGCCGCCCCCGTGTGGCACGGAATTAACCGCCTTGGTTAGCAACAGGCTCGAGTCGGGCATGGCGGTCGACAATCGTCTCCCCCGTGACTCCTTTACCAAATGCTCATAGTCCTCGCTTGGCTCAAAACCCAGTAGCGACAACTTGAACCCGTTTTGGCCTGCCGCCTTTCCATGACAACCGCCACCGTTGCATCCAAGCTTGGTAAAAATCGGGACGACTTGATTTGGGAAACTGACGTCGGGATTGTCATCCCAATGAGACACTTCAATTTCCAACGCGACGGAGTCCGCTTTGCTCGCGGCCGCATTCTCGAGCGTGGCAATCAGCTTGGTGCTCCCATTCTTGAGTGGCACGGTTTGTCCAAAGCCATCGATCGAGACGACCCCTTCAGGCTCGAATCGAAACTTGACGTGGCGAGTAACGTCGATATCCAGCCCGTTGGTTAAGGTGCCGGTGACCAGGCATTGATAGCGGGCATCGCTGCCTCTCAAGAACACTTTGGCAGTGCCCTCTTTTCTTTCAAGCGTTGTGCCGCCATCCATTCGGATTGCGAGAACTGCCTGCGGGTCCAGTTCCGTTCCCAACAAAGCATTGGCAGGAAGACAAGCGCAAACCCATCCAAGGCAAAACCAAAAGAGAGAAACAACCATTTTCATAGGGAACCAAGAATGTCGAAACGATGGGCACGGGCGTCCTGCGAACGAAAAATTTGGCATCAAATCAACTCGGCCACAGGTGCATGATCGACCAAGAACTGAGGCCGTCCGGTCGGGTCAGCGATGGTCGTATTCTTGACGTCAATTCCTAAGTTGTGATACAGCGTTGCAATGACCTCTTGAACATGTACAGGTCGCAGGGTTGCGTATTCCCCTAATCGGTTCGTGGCACCGATCACTTGACCGGTTCGAATTCCGCCGCCGGCGAGATAAGCGCAGCTCACTTGAGACCAATGGTCTCGCCCCGCGTCTTTGTTGATTTTGGGAGTCCGACCAAACTCGCCCCATACGACTACGGTGACGTCGTCGAGCATCCCGCGCACATCGAGGTCCTCGATCAAAGCGCTCAGGCTTTGGTCCAGTTTTCCTCCATGGTCCCGAACCATGTCGAAGTTCTTTCCGTGGCTATCCCATCGACCGAAGCTCAAGCTGACTACCCTCACACCTGCTTCGATCAGTCTCCGCGCGACCAGAAGATGATCGTTGCGAGTCGCGCATCCGTCGTAT
>JANODW010000425.1:0-15154 GCA_031412875.1 Pirellula sp.
TCGGGTCTGTTCGTCGGTGGCCTTGGGCATCAGCACCTTTTGCTGAATGATGAACAGGGTGATCGTGACAATCATGATGGGTGTTCTGTTCTTCAAGGTCCCAGCAGGACTCTGTATCTATTTCATCACTTCCTCCACTTGGTCACTCGTCGAGCGGTTCCTGATCAAACGGTTTACACCCAAGTCGAGCATGGTGAACTTGCCAGAGAATGCCGTCAATGAAATCATCACGACCTTGGGCAAAACAGGAACCCCGCAACAGCGCGTGGTCACCTCCCCTGCCAATAGCGACAAGCCCAAGATGAAAGCGACCAAACCACCCGAGACCCTCGCCGACATTTTTCCGCAATGGTTCGGAAAGAAACCCGAGCCCGGTTCGACCAAAAACGAACCGCCCAAACGCCCGCCTACAGCCCCCCCGGAGAGAGGCAACAAGAAAAAGAAACGATAGCCGCTGGCATGTTCCAACGGCCAAAGATGGCAGCGCTCTTCCAGACCGGCGGCCCAATGGACTGGCAGGCCCGTTACATGCCTGGCCCGTTACATGACAGGCCCGTTACATGACAGCCAAGTTGTCTCGGTGGATCACTTCTTCATACGGACACTGGCCTAGTATTTGCTCAATACGGTCCGAGCGGCAACCCCGGATCTGCTTGACTTGGACGGAGCTATAGTTCACCAAACCGCGGGCGATCTCCATCGATTGGGCATTGACCACCGAAACGATATCCCCTTTGCCAAAGTCGCCGCTGACCTCGGTGATTCCAATGGCCAGCAAGCTCCGGCCGTCTACACACATGGCTTTCGAGGCTCCCTCATCGACGGTGAGTTGACCGGCGGTTTGGGCCGAAAAGCCAATCCATCGTTTCCTCGGAGCCAGTGTCTTTAATTGAGGCAAGAACAGCGTTCCTATCTCCTCTCCGCGAGCCAATTGGATCAGAACATCGGGTTGACGTCCCCACGCGATGATCACCGACTGGCCGCTCATCGTTACGAACTTGGCGGTCGTCAGCTTGCTGGCCATCCCACCCTTGCTGACCCCTGTTTTGCGATCTCGCACCATCTCTTCGACTTGATCGTCGATCTTTTCCACGGTCGATACGACTTTCGCGTCCGGATCGCGAGGGTCTCGATCGTACAGCCCTCGCACATCGCTGAGGATGGCCAATACGCTCCCTTCGAGAAGGCCTGCGACCATTCCTGCCAAGCGGTCGTTGTCTCCAAACGTGGTTTTCAATTCGTCGACGGCGACGGTATCGTTCTCGTTAATGATCGGAATGGCTCCCATTTCGAGCAGCCGCCGGAGGGTGTTTCGAACGTTCAAATACGCGACGCGATCATCGAGCTCGGCGGCGGTCAGTAGGATTTGCGCGGCATGTCGACCATGCGACGAAAACGTTTCCTCGTAGACTTGGATCAAGTGGGTTTGGCCGATCGCCGCGACCGCTTGCAGAGTTGCCAAATCCGTGGGGCGGCCGGGAAGTCCTAGCCGTCCGACTCCGCTCGCAACGGCGCCGCTAGATACCAGCACCACCCGTTTTCCCATCTCGACTAAAACGAGAAGTTGCTGCGCCAAATTCGCTACTTGAATGCGATCGAGGCGTCCGTATTCGTCGGTCAAGGACCGGGATCCAACCTTGATGATCCAAGTCGATGCATCCGCAACCGATTGTCTGTGTGCTTCCATGTTCCTTCATTCCAATGGGATCGCGAGCGAGCCCTATCCGACGGCTCGTTTGGTTTGGATCAATTGATCCAACTCTTGTTTTAATCTTGGCAATATCTCGTCATAGCCAAACGCTCCGATCGCTTCGCCGCCCTTTTTTAGATTGACTTTTGCAGGCCCGCACCAGAGTCCCAAATCCGCGTCATCCGTCTCGCCTGGGCCATTGACTCGGCAGCCCATCACGGCGATCGTAATGGCGTAATCCTTGGCATATTCGGTCATAATCTTGACGTCCTGCGCAAGCTCCACAAACGCCTCGTTCTCGACCCGCGAGCAGCTTGGGCAGGAAATAATGTTTAGTTTCGAAGGGTCCAAAGCGACAACCGATCGCAATCGGCCATTTCGAATGTCGTCGATGATCTGCCTGCCCGCTTCGATCTCCATCGATTTTTTGGAGTTGGGAACGGTCAAACTGACTCGGATCGTATCGCCTATCCCGCGACCGATGAGCTGTTCGAACGCGATGCGGGTTTTGATGATGCCGTCGGGAGGCAATCCCGCCTCGGTCACGCCCAAGTGCAGTGGAACATCGGGGCGCTGTTCCGCGAAGCGCTTGTTCACTTCGACCACTTTGGCAGGATCGCTATCCTTCAACGAAACGACGTATCGAGTAAAGCCGATCGAATCGAGCCATTCACAATGCTCGAATGCGGACGCCAGCATCGGGCCGATCGAGTCCGTTGCGACGAACAATTCTTTTTGTCCTGGATCCACGCTCCCACAATTCACTCCGACACGGAGGGCACAATTGTTTGCCCCTGCGGTCTCGGCCAGGAATTTCACTTTGTCTTGCCACGGCCGCTGTTTTTCATGATGGTAAAGATGGCCGGGATTGTATCGCACCTTGTCCACGTGCGGAGCGACTTTTTCGACGAGCCGGTAGTTCTCTTGCAGGTCGACGGAAAGGTTGGCCGTGGTCTGCTTTCGAATTTCCGCCAAGGCCTCAGCGTCCTTGTCGCTATCGACTGCAATCCGCACCACATCCGCGCCGGCGCGTTGCAAATCATTTACCAAGGCGACTGTCGCATCGATGTTGGTGGTGTGGGTCGCAGTCATGCTTTGGACGGCAATCGGATGCTCGGCACCGACAGACAGAGAACCGATTCGGACGCTCCGAGTGGGGTTTCGCTTTATTTCCATAAGGCTGTTTTTTTTGGGACCTGGGGATTGATAACGGCTCGAGACCTGTGAAGTATAGTTTACCCGATCGGCGAATTCTCGCAGTCCCTAAGCTGGACGATCGGAGCCGCGAGCCGCTGCCATTTCTTCGGCGGCGCTTGCTCGGTAATATCGCGGTTGGATCAAAAAAGGATCCATCACGTCTCCGACGACCCATTTGGCGTACCCCAGACGCGCGACGCTTTCCGCATGGGGCTCGACCGCAGGACCATCGATCCAGCGAATGCGACTTCGCCATTCCGCCCCCGAACCGTGGGCGCTATCCTCGGCAACCATCAGGAATTTGCGAATGCGATCGCAGCCTGTTCCACCAATATCGATCGTTCCCTCTCCGCTCCCACTCTGGATCGCTCGCTCCAAAAACGGATCGATATCCAGAATCTCCGTCGCCGATTTTCGAACAAAACCCGGTGCCGGCGCTGAATCCCCTTTGGCATACTCGGCGCAAAAGACCTGACCTCGATAGGCATCCATCACTGCATAAACGGACGGACTGGCGACCGGACATTGCATTGCAATCACGTCGAGCGTGTCTATCTCGATGGCCGGAATACGGAGCGCGTATGCCATCGCCTTGGCCGTGGCTACACCCACTCGCAACCCGGTAAACGAACCCGGGCCGGTCAACAATGCAATGGCTCCTAAATCCTTCATCGCGATCCGGTGCGCACACAACAGGCTTGCAATAGCCGGGGCCAACGTCTTGGCAGAACCGGACTCGCGCTCCAGTGTTTGCATATGGCAAATCCTTCGCTCTTGCCCGGGACAAAGAATGGCCACGGAACCGCTTTTGCCGCTGGTCTCTATGGCCAGTAATATTCGATCCTCGCTCATACTTGGTTCTCTGTGAGTGCTCGTTGGAGGTCTACTTGCCAATTTCGGCAAGGAGTTCGCTCATCTCGGCCGCCGCATGCTGATTCCCTTGCCGCCGAGCTTCATCGATTCCATCGCGAAGAAACGTCCTGGCCTCCTCCGTGCGTTCCAGTTCGACGAGCTGTTGGGCCGCCATGAAAAAGGCCGCGACGTACCTTGGGTCCTCATGATTGGCCAATTGCGTCAGCAGTTCCAAACTCTTTTCGTTTTCATCGAGCTTGCGGAATTCCATCGCCAAGGTGTATCGCAAAAAGCAATCCTTGGGATCTTCTTGCAGCATGGCAAGTATTTTGTCGATGCGTGAGTTTGTCATGGCGATCGTTTTTAAGAGGTAAAAAGTTGGGTTCCTAGCGTTTGCCCTCGCTGGACACAGAAAGGTTTGAGATCGATCTCTGTCTTGTCTCCGCTCATCCATTGGTACATTAGCAGACCAGTAGCTGCCGACCAGTGCAAACCGTGCCGAAAATGCCCCGCCGCAATAAACCCGTTTTCAAAAGGATGCAGGGTTCCCAAGTATGGCAGCGAATCGAATGACCCCGGCCTCAGTCCCGCCCAAGTGCGCTGGACACGATCGGGCGTCAACGCCGAACAGGTGGAGTTGGCCCACTGTTTCAATGGCTCGATCATTTCGTCGGTCGTGCGATTGTCAAACCCGACCTCTTCTTCGCACGAGCCTGCTAGAACGTGCCCATCGTCGCGCGGGACTAAATAGCGATGCCCGTCGTTGATCACCATTCGAAAAATCGGTTGGTCCAACTTGTATAAAATCATTTGCCCTCGCACAGGCAAGATGCCGGTTGGGATTCCAAGCGATTCAAGTTGCTGCGAAGCCCATGCGCCGCTCGCAATGCAGAATCGCTCGGCCTGGAAAACCTTGTCACCCACTTGGGCGGAAACGATGCGATTGCCAACGGTTCGGAACGGCTCGACTTTTTGATGTTCGATCCAATGCACACCCAGCTTTTGGCACGCGGCTCGCAATGCGCGAAGATGCCTTGGGTTTCGCAAACGGCAATCGTCCGGCACAAACCACGAACGCAACCGATCGGTGTCCGCCAAACTGGATGCGATGGCAGGGACGTGGTCCGCAAGCTCTCTCGACGACCAGACTTGGTAGGAGATCCCGAGTTCGTCCCACCACATTTGATTGGCTGCCAACGTAGCGCGTTCCGCAGGTGTTCGTGCCAAATACAAACCGCCGCATTTGCGAAATTCGTTGTCGATGGATGTGTCTGCAAACAACCTGTGGGACCATTCCGGGTGCAGCCGATGGGACAAGGCTCGCAACTGCTCGATGGGATCTTGGCATTCCAGGGTAGCACCGGCAGGCAAGATTCCAGCACCGGCCCACGAAGCGGCCTTGCCAATCTCGCCGGCATCAATAACCAATACCCGCCAGCCTGCAGCGGCGCATTGGTAAGCGATGGAAAGCCCAATCACTCCCCCTCCACACAGCATCAGATCGTACATCGGTCGCGTTGAGAGATCCATTCTGAAATGGGCGGAAGGTTAGGGCGTGCCTGTTGGTAATGCGGCTAGGTAATGCTTCCTCGCAGTACTGCCGCATCGGCATCAAGCAGCCGACTCCTTCGCTAGTCCTTGGGGGCGTACAAAACCACTTTGCCGATGCAATAGATCACAAGCAGCAAGACGGATAAGACCGACAAAATCATGAATATCCAACCAGCAGTGGTCATCGCGAACCTACCTTTCGTATTCCTCTAAACATGGTATTTATGCTCGTCCCTCTCGCTTCCATCGCTGGCCAGCAAAAAACACCATGATCCATAGCAGGACCATGGAGCCGACAACGATCAGGAAGCCTGCGAGTTGGATCGGGTCTTGCAGTTTCTTAACCATGGTCAAAGTGCCGGTGGCTTTGTCGGTCGATGTTAACATCGAAAACAGGATCCAGATCAAGAAAGCCGGCGATACGAACTTGATCACAAACTGGACGAATCGAGGGACTCGGAGTTCGGCCCCGCTGTCCAGTTCTTCTTGACCCAGCTTGGTCCCAAATACCCAGCCGTAAATGATCGCTTGAACCAAGGCTAAGACGACGATGAACAACTCGCCGGACCAGAAATCGATCGAGTCCAAGCCAGCCAAATTCTTTGAAAAGTACATGACAAATCCAGTGCCTAGGCTCGTTACTACAAACATCAAAAGGGTAGAACCCTTGCGAGTCAGGCCGAGGCCTTCTTCAAAAAATGCCATCACCGGTTGCAGCATTGAGAGGCTGCTAGTGATCGCTGCCAAGAACAGCATGAAGAACCATAGGAAGCCGAACACTTGGCCTCCAGGCATCTCTGCGAATACGTTGGGCAGCGCTCGAAAGCCGAGCGAGAACGAACTCGACGTAAAGTTCATCAACGTCGTGGCACCCAAGAAAACAAAGGCGGCGGGAATCGTGATCGTACCGCCCAAGCAAACTTCAAAAAACTCGTTCACGCTCGTCGCTGTGAGGCCGCTCAGCGCGATGTCTTTCTTGGGCTTTACATAGCTGGCGTAATTGATGATCACACCGAACCCAACCGACAAGGTAAAAAATATTTGGCCCGCGGCTGCAAGCCACGTCTCGGGTTTGGTCAACACGGAAAAGTCTGGGTTCCACATAAAGCCCAACCCGTTGATAACCGTTTGGTCCGGATTCTGTGGGTTTGCAGGCAACGTGAGCACGCGAATCAACACGCAGACGGCACAAACGGCCATCAAAGGGATGGCGATATTGCAAAACTTTTCGATCCCGCCGCTCAGCCCGCGATAGACCACCAGGAAATTTACAACGAAGGTAATCAAGATGAAAACCAAGGCGGGTTTGAGCAACCCGGAAAAAAGGGTGCCGTCCTCCGCCGAACCCGTGAAGCTGGAAAAGAAAGCATCGTAGGCCTCTGGGTTTTTCCCCATCATCAAACTGCCGGTGATGTAATTCCATGCATAGCCCAAACACCAAGCTTCCACCACGATGTAGTAGAAATACACAGTCATCGGGATGAGCAAAGCGAGCGCTCCCAGGTACTTCGAAAGGGGGTGACGCCAAAGAACCGAGAAGATTCCCGGCGCGGAGTTGAATCCCTTGCGGCCCCCATAGCGTCCCATGGCCCATTCCGCCCAACACAGCGGAATGCCCACCAAAAGCAGAGCCACGAAGTAGGGGATCATGAAAGCTCCGCCGCCATTCTCAGCCGCTTTGCCCGGGAATCTTAAGAAATTTCCCAGGCCAACCGCCGAACCCGCGACTGCCATGATCACGCCGATTCGCGATCCCCATTGCTCTTTTTCGTTGGACATATGGCTCCCTGGTTTTGCTTAGAGTTGCGACCGAAATATGGCAATGCTTCACGTTGAGTCATCGCGGAGAAGAGGGCATCCTCAGATGCATCACGACAAATCACGGCCAGTATGCTACACAACGTGCAGCAAAGTGCTAGCACCTCAAGCACAACTCTCAAGATATCTAGCGAATTTCAATAGAGCTCGCCTAAACGAAAATAGCCGGCGTTTTCTTCAAACGCCGGCTACGCCGTTGGTTTATGGTTGTGGAAACCGATTATCGGTACATGCTGTTCGGTTGCATGTTTGGCATTCCATTGGCCGTATTGGGAACGCCTGCTGGCGGGAGTCCCGCTCCCCCAGTTTGATTCGAGAAATCGTAGCCGGTCTGACGTCCGATGCTGCCCGGTTTGTAGGGTGCAGCGCCACCGTAAGTTTGGTTGGCAACCGCGGGACCGCTCGATGACGGGTAACCGCCAGGAAGAGCGTTTGGCATGCTGCTCTGCATTGGATTAGCTGTAGGGGCAGTCCCATTGTAACCGGCCGTCAGGGCAGGCGTACCGCCTCCCGTGCCTAGCGCGGTGTAGGCCGAGTTGTTGGACGGTGGAGGCATCGGAGGAACGCCACCGCCGTAGGCTGCGGGCATGTTCGAAGCCATTGCGTTTTGCGGAGGCATGTTGCCATAACCTGTAGGGGCTTGCACGGCGCCATACCCCGTTTGCGGAGTATATCCGCCGGACTTGTTTGCAGTACCGGCCATATTGTACATGCCCGTGTTGTACCCGTTTGCTCCCGACGCGACCCCAACGCCGCTCGGCATTCCTGGGCCGCTCGGCATCCCTGGCATGCTCGGTGCTTGATTGGATGCCAACGCATTGTTGGGAGGCATACTAAAGCTTGGACCCGCAGTTCCAGGTGCTCCATAAGGAGACTGTGGCCGGCTCGCACCAGCACCGTTGTTCGCTAAAGTCGAGGGTGTGTTTTTGTAGGCCGGTCCAAGTGGAGAACCCGATGTCGTCGGCATCGAGAGTCCTGGACTGCTTCCCGCTAGGGTCGACTCCGATGGTTTCTTGGACCAAGGAAACATATCCGAGCCAGGCATTTTCCACCCGGATTTGCATCCCGCCTGTGTTCCAGCCATAGCAACGACAACTACGGCCAATCGTGTCCAGTTTCCGAGTTTGGTTCGCATGCTAACAATTCCCTTTGGTAGCTTGTAGCACTTCCGGACTTGCGAGCGAAAATGCGTTGTTTCTGTTTTCAGTAGGTTCTCATTCGAGAACATCGGGATGACGCTAATTCCGTCTCCACATCTTTTTTCGGCAAATCGTCGGTCGCACAATATGCATAATCCGAAAATTCTACCTATTTTCCCGACGAATTCTGGTGCGTGCTTGTTCAAACACTCTTGCAGGGATGTAGCCGAAATGGATCATTCGCGTCAACGCCATCTTGATGCCATCCTGGCACGATGCCGACGCCATTCGGAATCGGCGCCATGTCGGCAACCTGGCCTGGCCCTTGCTATACTCGAAACCATCCTCATTTTTTCCTATCAGGTCTCCCAACTAAGTTGGTCCCAACCATGTTCCACTTCACAGCCCACCGGCGCGTCCCAGCGATTTGCTTCGGTCTCCTTTTTGCTGAGTTTTTTTCAATGTCCAATCCCTTGCATGGGCAAACTTCCTACCAGACACCACCGCCCGAAGTCGCCGCGATCGTCGACGCAAAGCCGGAGCCCTCGGTCTCGATCAGCCCCGACGCAAAATGGATGTTGGCCCTAGATCGCAACGCCATGCCGGATATCGCGGATCTGGCGCGCCGGTATGTAGGAGTTGCGGGGATGCGAATCGATCCGGTCGCCAACGCCGGATTTCAAACCGACTTTATTCGCGGTATTTCCATTCGTAAAAGGCAAGATGCGGCGCTGACTCGCATCCCCATCCAAGGGAACTGCCGCATCTCCACCGTGAGTTGGTCGCACGACTCGCTCTCGTTTGTTTTTGCGAACTTGACCGACACCGGCACGCAACTGTGGTGGGTCTCCATCGATAAACCCGAAACCCCAGTTCTCCTGACCGACCGATTGTCGACAGTGCTCTCGAACATCGATTGGATGCCGGACGGCAAACGGATCGTATGCACGCTGGTGCCTGCCAAGCGCGGTCCCGAACCGTCGCCACCCCAATCTCCGTCTGGACCGAACATCCAAGAATCGTTCGGCAACACATCGCCCATCCGCACGTATCAAGACCTTTTGCAGAACCCGCACGATGAGCTGTTGTTCGAGTACTTCGGCACCGCGCAACTAGCGATCCTACAACCCAATGCACCTGCGATTGAAATCGGAAAGCCGGCGATGATCGACACCGCCAGCGTGTCGCCTGATGGCAATCATTTGTTGGTCACCTCGTTGCACCGGCCCTTCTCTTATTTGATGACGGCTGGTTCTTTCCCTCATACCATTGAAGTATGGGACCTTGCTGGCAATGTTCTGCATCTTGTTGCCGATGTCCCTCTCGAAGAAAACATCCCGATCGAAGGTGTTCGATTGGGAAAACGGTCCGTCAATTGGCGTCCAGGTTATCCAGCAACACTCGTATGGACAGAAGCGTTGGACGAAGGGGACCCCCGCAAAAAAGTCCCTTATCGCGACCAGATCAAAACGCTCGCTGCCCCGTTCACTCAACCGCCACGCGACCTGATCCGCTTGGAACATCGCTACGCCGGCCTCGCGTCGTTCGCCAAGCCCTCGCTGCTGATGGCAACCGAGATGGATCGTGACCGGCGCTGGGTTCGCTCGCTCTTGCACGATACCGACCACCCGGACGCGAAGCCCAAAGTCATTGTGGATAGAAGCATGCGCGATCGCTACGGAGACCCGGGTAGGATGTTGACCAAACCCGACCCGTCTGGTTTTCCCGTGGCCCAACAAACAGGCCCCTGGGTTTGGCTTGCAGGGCAAGGAGCAAGCGCGGAAGGAAATCTGCCGTTTCTGGATCGCAAGAATCTAGAGACGCTGGAAACGCAACGGCTATGGCGATGTTCGAAGGGAACCTTGGAGAGCGTCGCGACGGTTCTATCGACCGAGGAAACCGACAAACCTACTTTCATTTCGCGGCGAGAATCGCCAACCCACCCCGCCAACTATTTCCTGAGGAACCTCGCGGCCGGTTCGGATGTCGCCCTCACCGACTTCAAGGATCCCACACCCCAAATTCGCGGCATTCAAAAGCAGATCGTCAAATACCAACGCAGCGACGGAGTCCCTCTTTCGGCCACGCTCTACCTGCCGGCCAACTATGTTGCAGGAACGCGATTGCCCTTGCTCGTTTGGGCCTATCCGATGGAGTTCAACGATGCAAGCACCGCAGGCCAAGTGTCCGCTAGCCCATCCGAATTCACCCGTATCTCGGGCTTGAGCCATTTGACTCTACTCACCCAGGGGTATGCAATCATGGACGATGCGACCATGCCGGTTATCGGCGATCCCGAAACAATGAACGATACTTTTATTGAACAAATTGTTGGAGCGGCGAAAGCGGCCATCGACAAAGCCGTCGAGATGGGTGTTGCAGATGGAACCCGCGTGGGGGTCGGTGGGCATAGCTATGGCGCATTCATGACCGCCAACCTACTGGCCCATAGCGATCTCTTTCGAGCTGGGATCGCTCGCAGTGGCGCTTACAACCGTACGCTCACCCCGTTCGGTTTCCAATCCGAACGGAGGCCACTGTGGAATGCTAAGGACGTCTATGCCAATGTTTCCCCGTTCATGCATGCCGACAAGATCAAGACCCCGATCTTGTTCATCCATGGAGAGAACGACAACAACCCCGGGACATTCCCGATCCAATCCCAACGCATGTTCCAAGCGGTCAAAGGGAACGGAGGCACCGCGCGACTGGTCATGCTGCCGCACGAAAGCCACGGCTATCGCGCTCGACAAAGCGTGCTGCATACCCAATACGAAATGATCGCATGGATGAACCAGTTTGTTCGAGACGCAAAGCCCTGATCAGGGCGGACCAGCCCTGATCAGCCCGAGGCGCCGTCCATCCTCGATTGGATCATGTCGAACTCGCTCCGAGCAAACTCGCTCGCGAGGTATTCGATCTGTATCCGATGGCTGGCTGGTCCCGCCGACGCCGTATCGATCGAGAGATTGGCCATGGCCCAATTGCGATCAAACGGAGATTGGGTATACGAAACCGCTTGGATTTTTTCAAAGAAGGTCATGGAGCATTTTTGCGTCCATGTACCGCTCTTGAAAACCAATCCCCAAAGCGTCCGGGCATAGCGCTTGCTTCTCGCTTTCTTCCTCGCGTAAAGCGCCCCGGCAATGCCCAGAAGCAGGCCGGGAATCCAACCCCAACTCAGTCGCAGGATCAACCCGATCAGCACACCTATCGCAGAGAGGATCAGTACCGGGCGAAGCATTCGAGAAAAGGCTCCCGAAGAAAGGCTCTGCCATGCAACGTCGCGTTCGTCAAACTGGACCCGAGGGTCGATGGCCGCGACGACGTCGCGGACCGCATCGTTTGGCAGGACGGGAACAAACCACTTGCGACCGACGGACGATGCCGCATTCTCCACGCTCGCATCCCCTCCACCCGCAGTCTCGATGCGAATACAAGCCAACCCAAATCGTCGCTGCAACCAGCTCCGCTGCACGCTGATCAGTTGCACCCGACCCAACGGAATCGTGGCAGATACCTGCGTGAGCAATCCGCATTGGACATGCAACGATTCGCCACTGGATTCCAACCGATAACCGTAAAACCGAAGCACATACCAAATCGCGGAAAACAACCGCAGGATCGCGAAGAGAACGATCAAACCAATCGCCAAAAAAAGAAGCGTACCTATCGAGCCATAGCTCTCGCGAAACATGGCAACCATCGCCTTGACGGACAACTGCGACGAGGGAATCTTGGGAAAAGACCCGGAATCGACCGCCACCTCAAATCCCTTGATGGAATCGGTTCGGAACCAGCTATTGCCAAATCGCAGCTCCCACAAAAACCCCACCAGCAGTCCCGCGATCACTTCGCCGCGATTGCTCAACAGTCCACCTAGGAAAACCAATCGCAACGGCAATGCCAAGACCAATCGGGCAGCCCCCCTCTTTGGTTTCGCAATCATCGCACCCGAACATGGCCGCTCCGTCTCCGTTGCATTCAAAGGATCCGAACGATTGGAAGAGGCCATCGCATCGCTCGACCCAACGGTCTCGCTCAACGCAGCATCGCTCAACGCTGCCGCATCGCTCAACGCAACCCATTCTTGCTTCAGGCTTAGATACTCGGAGAGAGCGAGGACCCGCAGGATGGCTTCCGGTTCTTTTCCAGAAGCGGTCTCAACCCGCACCTCGCAAACTTTCAAAAGCCGATGAAATAGATTTTGGGATAGGTCGATGTTCTGGATTCTTGCCAACGGAATGACACGATGCAACTTATGGATCAAGCCTTGGTCCACAATCAACTCGTTGTTTGCAATGGTATAGCGAAACGTGCAATACCGAAGGATCGCAATGGCTAAGCAAACAGCGATCACGATCAAGCCGATACTAATACCGATCCAGCCTCCCCGACTGGTACCAAAGAGCGCAACAGCGGTGGGGATCAAGTTGGATCGAATCACCGATGCCAGTTCAAAGCCTAGCGAGAGCGGGTGAAGCCGTCGCGTCGCGATGGGTGCGGAGGACGTTGGGGAAAGGCTCATGAAACAACCTTGAGGGCTGTAGAATCAGCGAACTGCGGCGTGTGATCCTTTCGCGACAACTTATCGCGCAATGCTTCTGCCTTGGCCAAGGAAATACCGTAGAGCGGTATCGATGGCTCGTGCGTGCCGCCCGTGTTGATCACTAAGGTTGCGAGCTCGAATCGCCTTTCGATGGGGCCCTGCTGCACATCGGTGTGCTGGATACGATTGGTGGGGATAAAGATACGATGGCGCCACCAGATCCCGCGTCGAATTTCCAGGCCGTTTGGCTTGAGCTGCCAAGACGTGGCTGCAAAGGTGCGTTCGGGAAACACTTTCGAGCACCACAGCATCCCGGCGAAGATTCCGACAATGCAGATCAATCCACCCCATTGAACCGAATCGAACGATCCGCGAAACACCAGTCCTACCATCAGCCAAATCGCCAAAAGGACCAACCCTAGGACCCCCGACAAAATCCACCAAGCGATCCGGTCCAGCTTCACCGAACGCCGGTCGAGCCTTTCGAATTCATGCAAGGAATCATCGCCCTCAAGGCGGTTTTGTCCCAAAAGCACGCGATCCAGTGCTCCAGATCCGCTGGGGTGCTCTGTTTCCGAAGGCCCATCCGGTTGCGATTCCGAAGGCCCATCCGGTTGCGATCCGGGATGGTTTTCTATCGCTTGGGCTGCGGGCTGCGGTCCGGCATCTCCCAAATGGGAGACCGCGGCAATGGCGGTCCCCGCTTTTTGAGGGGAGGATTCTGCGCCAGCGAGCGCGAGGTCATTTTCTGGGTTTATGGAAGGAATCCTCTATGTTGTTGCGGTTTTGATTGACCTGTTCACTCCCCACTATCATACTCTTTACTAATTCTCTCATCGTTATATCCGTCGCAATCACTATTCGTGCAGCGGTGGTGGAAGTTGGATTTGATTGTCATTATTGCTAGAGATTTATCAGGATAAAGAAAACATGGCGGCCAAAAAACCGAGAATGACGAAGAGTTCGATAGCAAAAAGTCTGACGCGACGAAGGCTAAAAGTCGAGCAATTGGAGGCGCGACGATTGATGGCTGGGCTCTGGACCCAAATCGACCAAACCCAATTGCCAGCCGGACTCCCATCCTTTGTTCGAGCAGAGCAATACAAGCTCACAACGTTGGATACCGCAGCGATTGAAACGCAGTTGCGTGCGGCGCCAGCAAACTTGATCGAGCCTGCTTCTGACAACACCATTATCAGCATTCCCAAGCCGGACGGAACCTACGAACGCTTCAATATTTTTGTAAATCCGATCATGGCTCCAGAACTGGCGGCCAAGTTCCCTGAGATCCAAACCTATGCAGGCCAAGGGATCGATAACCCCGCCGCCACGGTGTTCTTTGATTTGACCCCACAAGGTTTCCATGCCCAAGTGCGATCGCCTGAAGGGGCCTATTACGTCGATCCCTATTCAAACGTGTCTCGCGAATTCTATGCGGTTTATTCCAAGGGGAACTCCACCGTGGATACGGGATTTCGGGAACTCGGGGGGGACCTCACGCAACTCCGTGGTGACGGCGTTTCCGACGGAGGTTCCGGCAACAATGGATCCAATTTCGGTTCCATCCAATCCAGAAGCGGGACCCAATTGAGAACATACCGAATGGCGGTTGGTGCCACAGGTGAGTACACCCGATTCCATGGCGGTACTGTACCAGCAGGCCAGGCCGCAATTGTCACTGCAGTCAATCGACTAGCGGGAATCTATCAAACCGAACTGGCTATCTCGTTTCAATTGGTTGCCAACAACGACAGGCTGGTATTCACCGACCCTGCCACCGATGGTTACACCAACAATAATGGATTCACGATGCTGGCCGAGAATCAGGCCAAGGTGGACAGTGTTATCGGAAGCGCCAATTACGATATAGGACACGTGTTTTCCACCGGTGGTGGGGGCGTGGCCGCACTCGCCAGCGTAGGCATCAACGGGATCAAAGCTCAGGGTGTTACCGGCCTGCCAACACCTATCGGCGACGCGTTCTACGTCGACTTCGTTGCGCATGAAGTGGGACACCAATTCGGCGGGAACCATACATTCAATGGCGTGGACGGCAATTGCCCCGCACGCAATGGACGCACCGCCTACGAACCCGGGAGCGGCACAACGATCCAAGCCTACGCAGGGATATGCGGGACAGATGATCTCCAACCCAACAGCGATCCCTATTTCCACTCGGTGAGTTTGGATGAAATGGTGACGCACGTGGACGTGACGATCCCGACCGTGGGAACTCGCGTCGCGACAGGCAATGCGATTCCTGTGATCAGCGCGGGATTGGATTACGTCATTCCCGCGAGAACCCCATTTGTCCTGACGGCCGTAGGTTCCGATGCAGATCCCGGCGACCAGCGTCCA
>JANODW010000426.1:0-2596 GCA_031412875.1 Pirellula sp.
GACAACGGCATCGGTTTGACAGCCGACGAAGTGAAAAAATATGACAAGGAAGACCTCTACGAACCGACGGCAATTCGAACGTTGTTCCTTGATTTCGACGACGCGGATTGGGAAGCCGAAATGGCTGATTTCAAACCGACGGACGTGGACGTGCCAGCAAAGATGGTGGTCGATGGCAAGGTCTATGAAAACGTGGGCGTCTCGTTTCGCGGGGCGTCGTCTTTCTTCATGGTTGGTCCGGGATCGAAAAGATCGATCAACATCGCAGTGGACCTAGCAAACAAAGACCAACGACTTTTGGGATACAAGTCTTTGAATCTGTTGAATAGCAATGGGGACGGGACCTTGATGCGATCGGTCCTCTATTCCTATGTCGCTAACCAGTTCATTCCTACCCCCAAAGTCAACTTGGTGCGGCTAGTCATCAACGGCGAAGATTGGGGCATCTACCAGAATGCGCAGCAGTACGACAGAACATTTGTGAAGGACTCCTTGAAGAGCAAATCGGGAAGCCGCTGGAAGGTTCCCGGAAGCCCACGAGGTGGCGGCGGATTGACTTACGCCGGAGACAATGTCGAAAACTACCGACGGCTCTATACAATCAAATCCGAAGACTCTGACGCTGCTTGGCAACGCCTCATTCTCCTTTGCAAGACACTCAACGAAACTCCTACGGAGCAACTCGAAGAAGCCTTGAAACCCATGCTGGATATCGACAATTGTCTGAAGTTCTTGGCCGTCGATGTGGCGCTGATCAACAACGATGGATACTGGGTTCGGGCAAGCGACTACAACATTTTCTTGGATGGCAAAGGGATTTTCAAACTGGTACCGCACGACATGAACGAGTCCTTCAGCGGCGCCTCGATGGGCCCAGGCGGCGGCGGTCGAGGCTTTGGCGGCTTCGGTGGCGGACGCCCAGGCGAGGGCGGGCGAGGGCCGGGTGGACCTGGACCGGGTGGACCGGGTGGACCGGGTGGTTCCGCAATCGATTTGGATCCGTTGGTAGGACTCGATGACGCCAGCAAACCTCTCCGCAGCAAATTGCTCAAAGTCCCTTCGCTACGAAAAAAATACCTGCAGTATGTTTACGAAGTAGCCGAGCAAGGACTGGACTGGAGCAAACTTGGACCGGTTATGGAAGGGCATCGCGATCGCGTTTCCGAGCTCGTGAAGATCGATTCTCGCAAGCTATCCACCAACGAAGCGTTCGATAACGGTACCTCAACCGAGAGTACCAGTTCAGGTAGAGAGATCAGCTTAAAGCAGTTTGCAGATCAGCGCCGAAAGTTTTTAATGAACCACCCTGCGGTCCTAGAAGCGATCGGGAAATAGGCCCAAACGCATGCGCGAGATAGGGTCTCCACCCACTAGGGTCTCAACCCATTAGGGTTCCGACCATTAGCGAACTTGCTCTGCGACCCAGTTTGCGTACTCTTGCGATGCTTGCCATCGCGAGCACAGAATCTCGGGCAATTCGTAGGGGTGGTTGGATGCGAGATGCTCCATCAATGCCTGAAGTTTACACTGCGCGGTTTTGCAACTCAGTGAAAACTCTGTATCTCGATGGACGGCCCCTTGCCAACGGTACGAACTTTGAATGGGGCCAGTGATTTGAACACAGGCTGCTAGCCGGAGCTCTAGAAGGGCAGTTGCGAGCGATTCCGCAACTGCCAGAGTTGGAAGCGTTGTTTTGACTTCCTCGATCCAACACGGTGTCGTCGGGTCCGTCAAGCCAATCCTCTTTCGACCAATTGACGCTCTTGGTTCTCTTCTTCGAGAATCTCATTATGCAGTCGCTGGAACTGCTCTGCCATGTCGGCGATCTCATCGCGCTGCGGATCGTAGTTCTGAACATGATGGATGGTCATGTCCAATTGATCGATCAAACGGCATTGCCAACATTCGATCTCTCGAAGATCGGAATAGAGACCGGGGCGTTGGCAAGCGACATCCTCTAAATATCCTTCACCCGCCACCCGTGTGAAGTGTTGATCCAGAATCCAACGGAAACTGACAAGGTGTTCCATCAGTTTGCTCCACGTGGCTCGCTGATGTGGATGCTCAAGCCATGAGCGAAAATCTTGCTCCAACTCGGCAAGTCCATTTTCGATGCCGGATTGGCTGTGATTGAGGCACATCTTCATGCCGTTAAGTTCCGAAACGTTTCGATTCATTGCTAAGAACCTCAAACTGATACGGGAAACTGCCTTACAAAACCGGGAAAGCTCTAAGATGGAAAGCGGACTCGCACTGGGTTTGCACTCCGCTAGACTGGATGTACTGTCTAGTGTCGCAAACCCAACAATGACTCGTCAAGCATTTTCAAGAAATAGTTCTCGTATGGATCGAAACCGCCGTGCGCACTTGCAGGAGCTAATCGGATGGACGTTGGCTTGGCCGGCTATCGTCCTGGGTTCCTCATCGCACTCGCGCATGCTCGCAAGCAACTTCGATGAAAAAGGCTTTGAAGCTGAGTTTCCTTCGATGGGCTCGACCGTCAATTTGCGATGGTTTTCCGATGGAGTCCATCATTACACCAAATTGTCTGGTAAAAGGGAGCAACAGGATGAGTAGAATAGATATACGGAGTGGC
>JANODW010000427.1:0-14409 GCA_031412875.1 Pirellula sp.
TATCGGTAAGCGTCGGCTTTGTAAGGGCCGTTTTTGTCGCAACCCAGGTATTCCGCTTGCGATGTGGAAAGGGTTGTCAGCTTGACGCCGAGCTTGCCCAGGTGCAATCGTGCCACTTCTTCGTCCAAGTGCTTTGGCAACGTGTAGACAGTCTTGTCATACTTTGCAGATTTGCGTTCGATCCACAATTCGAGCTGTGCCAAAACTTGGTTGGTGAAGCTGGTGCTCATGACGAAGCTTGGGTGGCCTGTCGCACAGCCCAGATTCATCAATCGGCCTTCGGCGAGAACCAAGATGCTGTGCTTGGTGTCGTGGAAATACCATTGGTCGAACTGAGCCTTGATGTTGCGGCGTTCGACTTTACCAGCCTTCTGCATCTTCTCGAGACCTGCCATATCGATTTCGTTATCGAAGTGACCGATATTGCAAACGATGGCCTTGTCCTTCATCTTGGCCATGTGTTCGGCCGTGATGATATCCTTGTTGCCGGTGGCGGTAACGTAGATGTCGGCGGTCGGGAGGAAGTCTTCCAAAGTCTTGACTTCGTAGCCTTCCATTACCGCTTGCAGAGCACAGATCGGATCGATTTCGGTAACGATCACGCGGCAGCCTTGGCCTTTGAGGGATTGGCAGCATCCCTTGCCCACGTCACCGAATCCGCAAACGACTGCGACTTTGCCGGCCAGCATGACGTCGCTAGCACGATTGAGTCCGTCGATGAGCGAGTGTCGGCAACCGTAAAGATTGTCGAACTTGCTCTTGGTGACGGAGTCGTTCACGTTGATTGCGGGGAACAGCAATGTCTTGGCTTTGGCCATTTCATACAATCGCTTTACGCCGGTCGTGGTTTCTTCCGACACGCCCATGCAGGTTTTGCCCATCGCGGTGTATCGGCCTGGATTGACGACTAGCTCTTTGCGAAGGAGTTCGAGGATAACGCCCCATTCTTCGGGTTCGTTCTCTGGATCGAAATCCGGCACCTTGCCGGTCGCTTCGTACTCGGTTCCCTTGTGGATCAACATCGTGGCGTCACCACCGTCGTCGACGATCAAATCAGGACCTGTTCCATCTGGCCATACCAAAGCTTGCACGGTGCACCACCAGTACTCGGTGAGCGTTTCACCTTTCCATGCAAAGACAGGACTACCGATAGGATTGTCGAGGGAACCGCCCCGGCCAACAACGACAGCGGCCGCAGCCGAGTCTTGGGTTGAGAAGATGTTGCAGCTAACCCATCGCACGTCGGCGCCCAGATCGGCTAGCGTTTCGATCAGGACAGCAGTTTGAACGGTCATGTGCAAGGAGCCCATGATCTTGGCCCCAGCCAGAGGCTTCGTTTTGCCATAGCGAGCGCGAAGGGCCATCAAGCCCGGCATTTCGTCTTCGGCAAGTTGGATCTCTTTGCGGCCGAGGGATGCGAGTTCTTCGGCTTCCTTTCGGTTGCCAGCAGCCAAGAAATCAAACGCACGCACCTTGAACGGGACGCTTGACGCGTTCGAGCCCGCATGGCTTTTTTTGTAATCGATAACAGTACTCATTCAAACAATACTCCTAGGAAAGAAACAGAAATTTTTATCGGATCGCGGTCGTCACAAACAAGCCAGTTCCTTTGGCATCGGTCTCCGGCGGCATCAACGCATAACGCGTCTGCTTCCAAAGTGCCTTGGTCATCCATGATTGAATCTGATCGGCAGGAAATCCCTGCCAGGAATGTCCAAGCTCCTCGCGGTACTCGGACCGGTCGTGTGGAACCATGTCCACGACGATCAACTTGCCACCTGGCTTGGTCACTCGCCAGGCCTCTTGGAACACCGCTTCGGGGGATGCAAGATACGGCAGAACCAATATCAAAATCGCATGCGTGAGTGTCTCGTCTTCGATCGGCAATTGAGTGAGTTCGCCCCGTCGGAGCTCAATGTTGGAAATGTCTTTGAAGCGTTTGCGAGCGGATTGCATCATGGCTGCGGAGGAATCGACCGCGATCACTTGCTGTACCCAAGGGGCCACGGTTTGTGAGAAAGCACCTGTGCCACATCCCAGATCCCCGACGATCGCGTCGCTTGACAACGCAGCGGCAAAGGCCCAGGCATCGACTCGGTGACCAAACAGCTCCGCTCGCATGCGATCCCATTTGCTCGCCGCAGACGAAAAGAACGCTTGCGATCGCGATCGCCTCGCTTCGATAACCTGCTCGAGCCTCGCGTCGTCTTGGTCTGCCGTGCTGGTCGAAACGCTGTGCCCTTTGACCACGCTCCAAAGTCTCTTTTGGGAAGGGTCCATTTCACCGTTGGCCATCCGATAGAGATTGCTCGTCCCATCGCGCCTCGAAACCGCCCAACCATCGTCCGAAAGCAGTTTCAAGTGCCTGCTGACGGTGCTTTGAGGGAGTTGCAAGGTGGTACACATTTCTGCGACGGTAAGCTCGGTCCGTTCTAAAAGACGCAAGAGCCTCGCCCGGGTTGTATCCGAGAGGCTTTGCATCCAAAGAATCATAGGGGCTGAAGTGGTCATTTGAGTTGCTCTAGGCATCATCCGTTTATCCGGATGGAAGAATAACAGATATAGGGGTGTTTTCAAGATGGAATTCCCAATTAACGCAGAAACGACGGTTTTTGGCGGGTTTTGGGGGCTAGGGAACGGGTCTGGACCGGTCGGGAGTTCTGTTTCGAATGGGTTCCCGCGGTCCGATTGTGAGGGATAGGGGAATTGGTCCGTCATCGCGATCGCGAAACACGCCAGTTAAATCGCAAACACAGACTCGCTGTAACCGGCGCGGGCTACTATTCCGGCGTGAGCTCGGTTCGCACGCCTGCATCCCAGCCAAACGAGATGCAACCCTGAATCCATACGAGTCCTTCATGCATTCCATCACGAGAGCTGTCATCGAGAAATTGCATTCTCCGTTGTCGCCCAAGTCGTTCTGTCTGCTTTCCCTCAGTTTTGTTCTCTGTAGCCTCGTCGGCGTTGGCGCGATCAATTGGCTCGTCAACCCGTATGGTCAGTATGGTTCACGTCTGATGGCACCGATCGTGCAGGATTCACGGCGTGAGAAGGTGGAGCTTTTCGAGAAGCTCGCCTTTGTGCCGGACGGTTTGATCCTCGGCTCGTCGCGAGCATTGAAAGTAGAGCCAGCGTACCTCCAATCGCGAACTGGGCAAACGTTCTTTAACTTTGCCGTCAATCATGGTCGGCCCGAGGATTTTCTTGCGATCATGCGATACTATCAACAGCGTTTTCACCGATTGCCCAAGACGGTGCTGATCGGAGTCGACATCGCCGCGTTGGACGACAAGGTCCCGAACGACGCGAGGCTTTGCTCGGAGCGAAGGCTATTTGATTTGGCTCGCGACACGTGTTCATGGAGCGAGGACTTCGATCGCTTCAGTCAACTGTTCAGTTTCCAGCAATTGAGTTCCAGTTTCAAATCATTGAGGCATCATCTGTGTCCTCGCCAGCGAGCGGAAGCGCAACAAGCGTTTCAGGCCGATGGCGTCATTGAGTACATTCAGCGCGAAAGGGAAATCGCATTGGGTGAGTATGACTTTGAGTCTGCCCTCGAGTTCAATCAACGCGAGTTCTTGTCTGCCTTCAGTAGGCTGACCGAACCGTCTCAACGTCGGCTCGGTTATTTACGCGAATCGCTTCGACTGTGCAAAGAGAATGGCTGCAAGGTCTACTTGTTCGCCACGGTCTCGCATCCACGCCTGCGAGATGCGCTTGCGATCAAGACGAAGTTTTTGTCACTCGAGAAAAAGTCGCTCATCGATTTAGAAGCGATGGCAAATGAAATGGGTGCAAAGTTTATGGATTTTGGAAGGATCGAAAGCTTTGCCGGCGATCCCGCGTCCTTTGTCGACGGTATCCATCCGCTGGAACCCAACACGCGACGGATGGTAGATCGTTTGTTGTCCAGACCGAGCGAGGGCAGCTATGCTTTTCAATAGTTACATTTTTCTTCTGCTTTTTTTGCCGATCGTACTTGCTGCTTGGTGGTCGCTGGCTGCATGGCCACAGGTCCGATTGGGTTTCTTGGTCGTTTGCAGCTATGTGTTTTACGGCTGGTGGCACTGGGAATTTACCTTGCTTTTGCTGTTCTCGACGGTTGTCGACTATGCGGTAGGCGAAAGGATTTATTGCTCGACCAGCAAGAGGGCCAAGTGGCTTTGGTTGAGCGTGTCGCTGCTTTGCAATCTGGGCCTGTTGGGCTACTTCAAGTATTGCGGGTTCTTTGCGCAATCGATCAATGGACTTTTGGAGGCGCTGCGAGTGGGCGCCCCGCTGAATGTTCCCGAGATCATTCTGCCTGTCGGGATCAGCTTTTACACCTTTCAGACGCTCACCTATTCGATCGATTTGTTTCGCGAACAAATTCGGCCTGCCAAGAGCTTGATGCATTTCGCCGCGTATGTCTCGATGTTCCCCCAGTTGATCGCTGGTCCGATTGTTCGCTACAGCGATGTCGAGACGCAGATGCAGGAGCTCGATCGGCGCCCTGACTGGAATGGAATCTCGCGAGGCATTTGGTTTTTCGTGGTTGGCATGTGCCAGAAGATCTTGATTGCGGATTCGGTTGCCAGGCTGGCTAGTCCGTTGCTTGCCGAGCCAGAAAATCTCCAATGGGTAGCCGCGTGGGGAGCGTTGATCGCTTACACCATGCAGTTGTATTTTGACTTCGCCGGCTACAGCAACATGGCAATCGGACTAGGCTTGATGATGGGGTTTTCGTTCCCGCAGAATTTTGATTCACCCTATCAAGCAGCGAGCATCCAGAGTTTTTGGCGACGCTGGCACATGACGTTGTCCTCGTTTCTCAAAGACTACTTGTACATCCCGTTAGGCGGAAACCGATTTGGGAAGTTCTTTTCGTATCGCAATCTGTTGATCGTCATGCTGCTGGGTGGGTTTTGGCATGGAGCGGGTTGGACGTTTATCCTTTGGGGGGCGTTGCACGGGATGCTTTTAGTGATCAACGGGCTGTACCGAGATTTCGTCAGGTTCCCCATTCCCCGACCGCTGGGGGTGGCGATGACTTTCTTGGCCGTCTCGATGGGTTGGGTCTTGTTCCGATCCACGGACCTTGCAATGGCACAGCATTGGTACTCAGCGCTTCTGGGTTTTCGCGGGATCGAATCGGATTGGGGCCGGGCTGTGGTTTTCTCTTTTGGCTTTTTGGTTGCGTGTTCTTCTCTGGTTTTTTGCTGGTTCGCACCCAATACTTGGAATTTCAAGCCTCGATTGACATTGGGTACGTCCCTCGCCTTGGCGGCCCTTTTGGTCGTTTGCATTCTGCGTTTTGATGCCGAAAGTCCATTCCTTTACTTCCAGTTCTAAAGCGAGCGGCAGGCTGAAACATACCAGCCGTAGTTTGGGACCATTGTCCCGAACGATCAAACGGACGAAACAATGGTCCCGTCCTCCGGTAGCTATGATCCGGCCCCTCGCCTAAGAGCAGATCGTATCTATTTGTTGGGGGCGGCGTTGTTGGTAGGTTGGGGTGCACCGTCGCATCCGGCAAATGCGTCCTACCTAAACTCGGAAGTAATCAAAATGATAGCAGCCGCGATTGTGAGGTGCGGTTTTTATGGGATTGCATCCTTTTTGATTGGATAGGGTTGCGAGAAAGCATTGCAAAACGCCGAAAATGGGAGAAGAAGGGATTTTTGAGACTGGTCAGCGCCTGACAATTGATCAATTAGTGCCGTTCGAGCGTTCCCTTAACCGATTTGAAAACTAGATTATCCCATTTATGCACCGCGATTTACCCGATTCTAGAACCGGCGGCCCTCTCAAGGAGGTGCTGCGAGGCATGCTTGCAGAGCTTTCGATTCGGTTGGCTGTTCCGACAGAAAACGCAAAGATTCAGCAAGCTCTGAACGATACGATTGGAGACTCGCCATCGTTTTCCGGCGATACGTTGACGGTCGCGCTGATGCGGTCTGCACAAAGCATCGGCATTCGACTCGCTCCGGTGGAACTCACTCCCTCGGAGGTATGGGAATTATTGCTCGATGGATTTTGTATCGCATTGGTTCAGACTTCCGATAGTACCCCAGTCTCTTGGGTGTTTTCGGATATCGTCGCCAACCATTCCGAAGGCTTTAAAACGGACGCCCTAGGGAAATCGTCCGAATCCCTTTCCAAATACCAACTTCGCAAAATCGTTCAGGGAATGCAGTCCCCTCTCATCTTTGCAGCCCAACCGTCGCTGGAATGCCAGTCGATCGCCTCCAACGCGTTGCCCGATCAAGATGATTTTCACCGGGTTTCCAATCTGCATTCGCAGCATGACGATCATCATCACGCGGCCCACATCTCGCCTCAACGGCGCATGCTAAAGTTTCTGAGATTTGACATCAGGGACATTTGGTCGCTGGTCATCTTTGGATTTGTAGTGGGGGTGCTGGATTTGGCGACCCCATTGGCGGTGGAGCAGATGGTGACGACGATTGCGTTTGCACGGCTAACGCAACCGCTGATTTGGTTGGCTGTTTTGCTCTTCGGCATTTTGACGCTATCGGCCACGATCAAAGGCCTGCAATTCTTCGTCGTTGAAATCCTTCAACGCCGGATCTTTGTACGCATCGTCGGTGATCTTTCGGAACGGTTACCCCGATTGGAACGCGCGCAAATGGACGGGATCCATGGCCCAGAAATGGCCAATCGTTTTTTTGACGTCATGACGATTCAGAAGGCAACCGCATCGCTGCTCGTTGAAGGGCTGTCGTTGGTGATTCAGACGATGACGGGACTATTGCTGCTCGCGATCTATAGCCCCTTTTTGCTGGCATTCGATATTGTCTTGATCATGGCGATGACATTGATGCTCTATGCATTGGGACGCAATGCCGTACGGACAGCGATTGAAGAATCGCTGATCAAGTACCGAGTGGCCCATTGGTTGCAAGATGTGATTGGGAATCCCACCGCCTTTCAAGTGCACGGTGGTGGGGATCTAGTAGTCGACCGAGCGAATCGTTTGACGGTCGAGTACTTGGCTGCCCGACGCAGC
This sequence comes from Pirellula sp., assembly GCA_031412875.1. Lineage (GTDB taxonomy): Bacteria > Planctomycetota > Planctomycetia > Pirellulales > Pirellulaceae > JBKCUI01. Next base: position 7,010 of record JANODW010000427.1, read on the forward strand.
CATTTCGTGGTCCTCATGCGACAAACCCTCTTCGCCTTGATGCTTTACGCCATCTCGATTTCGGCCTTGCTTTCGCTTGGGGTATGGCTAGTTCTTTCAAACAGTTTGACGATTGGCCAATTGGTCGCCAGCGTCTCGGTGGTGGTGGTCGTGGTCGGCGCCTTTGCCAAGATCGGTAAGTCGTTGGAGTCTTTCTACGACTTGATGTCGGCAGTGGACAAGGTCGGCCACCTGATCGACCTGCCCACGTTGCCACCCTCACGATCGTTGGATGCAGGAATTGGGCCAGTCGACGTTCGATTCCGAGCCCTGTCCGTTCAGGGGGGGGGACATCACGCCATCCAAATTGGTGACCTGTCGATCGACAAGGGGCAGCGCTACGCCATCACGGGCGAGGGGGAGTGTGGGAAATCTATTTTGCTGCAGACCCTTTGTGGACTGCGTCCTCCTGCAGGTGGTTTGGCGGAGATTGGTGGAGTGGACTCGCGCGAGGTGAATCGCTTTGCCGATGGCTCGCTGGTTTCGATCGCATCGGACCCAGAGATCTTTCGTGGGACGCTATCCGAGAATCTGTCTCTGAACCGCGTTTCGGTCACTCCCACCGAAGTGCGAGACGCGCTGCAAGTCGTCGAATTATGGGACGAAGCGTTGTCGTTGCCGCAAGGGTTAGAAACGGTATTGCAAAGCGGCGGCTATCCACTGAGCAGCAGTCAATCGATTCGTCTGGTATTGGCTCGCGCGATCGCAACCAGGCCTCGATTGCTGCTGATAGATGGATTATTGGATAGGTTGCCTCCCAAGATGCGACAGCGGATTTGGGATCGATTGAGCGACCGCGATCAACCATGGACCATGGTTTTGACCACCCACGATTACGAGATTCTTTCGCGTTGCGATGGAAGAACCGATTTGAATTCTCTCAACGCAGGAACCGAATGACCATGAAACCAGCAGTGCTTTACGAGGCCAAGGAGTCTCTGAAAACTTCGGCGCATCCAGTTGTTCATCGCCGCCTGATCCGTTTACGCCCCAATGAATCGCTCGGTCAACGCTTCCCTGCCATGCACTTGGTCCGTTCGAGTTGGTTTGCGAGGTTCATTGCGCGCGTCACATTCCTGCTATTGGTCGGACTTACCTTGGCTGCCGTTTTCTTGCCCTGGCAACAGACGTCGCAATGCGAGGGAGAAGTGGTTGCAAGATTACCCCAATTGCGCAGGCAGGTAGTCACGAGCACTGCCAAGGGCGTCATCAGCTCGATGAAAGCCGATTTGCGAGAAGGTTCCTTCGTCAAGGAAGGAGAGGTGATCATGGAACTCGCCGCGTTCTCCAAAGACCAGTTGGAACTGACCCGAAGACAGGAAGCTCAATTGCAAGAGAAGCTGAACCTGGCAAAGATGAGCCTGCAGTACACGAAGGATCAAGTCGTCACCGAACAAGAAAATTTGAATCGTTCCATCGAGGCCAGCGAGGCCGACGTCCGAGCCAGCCTTGGAAAATGGAAACAAGCCAAAGCTAAAAAAGAAGCCCAGACGCGAGTCCATAACCAAGCGTTACAAGATTTGGTGGTGTCGCAGAAGCTCAGAGGGGATGCCGAGCCCGAAATCGCATACCAACGGGCGATCACCAAGGAAAAAGCCGAAGAACAAAAACTCATCGAGTCGCACGAAGAGGTGAATGTGACCTTCGAGGAATTGAACAGCAAGGAACAAATGCTTGCAAGCAAACGAAAAGAGGTCGAGACAAAAATGATCGAACTTCGCAATAAAGTTGCCAAGTCCGAAAGCGAAATCACAACCATCATCAAAGAGCAGCAAGACGTCTTGGTCAAACTTGGTGAACTGGACCGTCTGAGAATACCCAGCCCAAGCACGGGGCGCATCCAAGCGATTCTCGGCCAAGTGGGCACCAATAGTGTGAAGGAGGGGGACAAGCTATTCGAAGTCATTCCCGACACGTCCGACCTTGCAGTCGAACTCAACGTTCGCGGTTTGGACCTGCCACTGATTCACGTAGGCGACGAAGTTCGATTGCAATTCGATGGGTGGCCAGCCATCCAATTTGTGGGTTGGCCAAGCGTAGCGGTGGGCACTTTCGGCGGCAAAGTGATCGCTATCAATCCTTCGGATGATAACAAAGGGAATTTTAAGATCATCGTTGGGCCAGATCCTGAGGATCCAAAGCAAGAAAAATGGCCGGATAGTCGATACCTACGACAAGGAGTAAGGGCCAAGGGTTGGGTGATCCTAAGCACAGTGCCTTTGTATTTTGAAATATGGCGTCAATTAAACGGTTTCCAGCCTACCATCGAAAAATCGGTGGAAGGGGAAGAAAAAACAAAGGATCCAAAGTTGCCAAAAATGAAATAGGGCACGCGGCGAGCGCGTTGCTTCTATGGATGTTTTGCAGCCCTGCTTCTGCCCAAGAGCTCAACGATCTCAGAGCGAAGGCAAGCCAGGCGCCCCGCGTCGCGAATCCCGTTTCGGAACTGCCGAGCAAACCGATTCAAGAGGACGGCCGAGGTCTGCGCCTCAACAGTGGCAAACGCGAATGGTTGCCACCGTTTTCGCAGCAGACACCGTCTACGCAGCAGGCACCGTCTACGCAGTCTATCGACCCGTCCGCTTCACCGGGCGGCCAAGGTCCCGTCCGCGACGGTCTTAGCCAAAACAATGCGGCGGCGGTTCGCGAAGCACTTCCTTCCCAACCCAACGAGACCGATAACGGCACCGATCAAGTGCTTCAGTTGTCCGATGTGATCGCCTCGACCTATCGTGCATTTCCATTGCTGGAGATTGCGAGACTCCAAGCGAGGTTGGCGTCGGGCGAGCAACTCACGGCGGTAGGTGCGTACGACACCAAACTTGAATACTATTCATTGAATCAACCGGTTGGATTCTATGAGACCTTTCGAAACGGGATCGGTGCCGCGCGGCAACTGTGGTGGGGCGGGTATGCAAGCGCGGGGTACAAGATCGGGCGAGGTACTTTTGAACCTTGGTACAAAGAACGCGAAACCAACGAGGGTGGAGAGTTCAAACTGGCGTTGGTGCAACCGCTTCTCCAAGGTCGCGCCATTGATCCATTTCGAGTCGAACTGTTCCAGGCCAATTTGCGTCGACAAGCGGTCGGTCCAGACATCCAGAGCCAGATCCTTTCTGCAGGGCAAGACGCAGCCAGAGCGTTCTGGCTTTGGGTCGAGATGGGAAACGTCCTCAAAGCGCAAGAGCGTCTATTGGAGATTGCCGTCCAACGAGGCGAGCAACTCGAACGCTCGAAGGTTGCAGGAGCTGTCTCGAATCTAGAGGTGTCGCTGAACGCTCAGACGATCTACAAGCGTCAACTCAAGGCAAATGAAACGAAACAGAAATTTCGCGACTCCGCTTATAAGCTCTCGCTTTTTCTGCGCGATGAAGCCGGCAATCCAATGCTCGCACCGCCGGAATGGTTGCCGAAAGATTTTCCCGAGATCAAATCCATCCCCGTCAGCGATTTTCAAACGGACTTTCAATCTGCTTTGACAGCGCGGCCAGAACTGGCGCTGATTGAGCTGGATCGCCAGTCGTTGCGCTGGGACCTTTCACTTGCTCGAAATCAGTTGCTACCCAATGTCGATTTCGCCATTCAAACCACGCAAGACGTCGGCACGCCTACCAGTTCCATCAACGACAAAGGAGATTTTCAAGTCGAGGCGGGGGTGACGGGCGGGGTTCCCATTCAACGCAGCAAGCCGCGTGGAAAGATCCAAAGCACCGAAGCAAAGCTGATGCAGTTGAATCAAAAACTGGAGTGGCAGCGGAACAAAATCGAAGTTGACTTGCGGACCGCTCGCAACGCACTGGACGTTGCGTTTCAAAATGTCATCGCCGCCCGAGAATTGCTTGCGCAAGCAAACACAACCGTCGGGATTTTTCGTCGGTCGTTAGAAGCCGGCCGAACCGATTTGTTCTTTTTGCTGAACCAAGAAATCGAAGTCAACGACAGCGAAGTGAAATTACTAGAAGCCGAACGCGACTTTTTCACGGCCTTGGCGTCCATGCAAGCGGCGCTCGGTTTGGATCCGCTTGAACAAGCTGCTGCACTGGTGGTGCCGTTCGCCGCACCCTAGAAAGCGTTGGCTAAGCATGCGGGACAATGGCATTGTGATAGACGTCCTGGACGTCGTCGCAATCATTGAGCATGTTGAGAAACTTTTCGAACATCGGGAGATCGTCCGGTCCGATTTCGATTTGCGATTGGGGGACGAACGTGATTTCATCGACATCCAACGCGATGCCCGGCAGAGCTTCTAGCAACGCGGTCCGAGCTTTGTAAAACTCGGTGGCGGGAGCAAAAACGGTCACTTGCCCGTTCTCGCATTCGACGTCGTTGACATCGACATCGGCGGATAACAACGCTTCGAGGGCCGGCTCGCTGCTATCTCCTTTGAATGAAAAGATTGCCAGATGATCGAATAGGTGCGATACCGATCCAGGCGGCCCCATCTTGGAACTGGTCTTGGTAAAGCAAATACGAACGTCGCAGATCGTTCGATTGTTGTTGTCGGTCAAGCAGTCGACGATGACCGAACACCCACCTGGACCGAAGCCTTCATAGCGAGCTTGCACGAAATCCTCTCCGCCGCTCCCACTCGCTTTCTCGAGAGCCTTTTCAATCACGTGTGCCGGCACCTGTTCTCGCTTGGCCTTTTCGATCAAGCTGCGGAGGGTCGAGTTGGTTGTTGGGTCTGTGCCGGTGTTCTTTGCAAGAACGTATAGCATTTTTCCGTACTTGGAATAGACCTTGGTTTTTTGACCTGCGGTTTTCGCCATGGACGCTTTGCGCACTTCGAAACTTCTGCCCATTATGTCTTCCGTCCTATTGTTTTTTGTTTGGATGTTACTGAATGCAGATAGGAAATCCGCTACGAGTTCGCAATGATTCGCTTGGCACGCGCTATCAGATCCATCGAATGATCGCGCGTCGGCGTTTCGGCAATGAGTCGAACGATCGGTTCGGTATTGCTGCCACGCAGCAATAGCCATGCATCGGACCAATCCAATCGAATGCCATCGGCGGTGCTGACAGATTCGGCATGGAGCTCTTGGGATAGTTTTGAAATCGAAGCGGTAAGGCGTTCTTTGGAGAGGGTCATTTTGTCTTTGATCATGGCCAGCCTGGGCAACTCATTTACCAACGCGCTGAGCGTCGACTGCGTTGCGGCCATGAGATCGAGCACCTGGGCCATCCCGACAAAACTATCGCGAATGAACCCCACACGTGGATCGATCGGTCCGCCGCTCCCCTCGCCACCGTAAAGGGCCTTGCACGATTGCATCACATCTACCACGTTCGCTTCACCGACTTTGCTCTGCTGGAACGGTACGTTGTGTTTCGCTGCAAGCCATTTGGTCATATTGCTCGAAGCGCAATTGGTTACCAGCGGACCGGAATGCACCATCAAAGCCCGTTTCATGCAGAGTACCGCGGTGTACTCTTCGCCGATAAAGTGCCCCAGCTCGTCGATGATGGCGAGTCGATCCGCATCGGGATCTTGGCAGAAACCTACGTGGCATCCGCGCTGCGCTACCAACGGAGAAATCTCGATGAGGTTTTCGGCCAAAGGTTCAGGAGGATGAGCAAAATGGCCGTTGGGTGTCTCTCCCATCAACAGGATTTCGCAGCCAAGTGCCTCCAGCAATCTGCGTCCAAGCACCGAGCCCGCGCCGTGGTTGCTATCCAACAAGACCCGGAAACCGCAACGGCGTATCGCAGAGACATCGACGGTTGTTAAAATCAACGCAAGGTGCCCCGAGTGAGGGTCGGCGATCGATTGGCGAGACCCTAACGCATCGGTCTCCCTCCACGCCGTTTGCCCGCTACGATACGCTGCGAGGACCTGCGTTCCGGGCTCGCTGGGCAACACGCGGCCCTCGGAACTGAAGAGTTTCATACCGTTGTAGGGGGGCGGATTGTGGCTGGCAGAAATCTGGATGGCTCCCGCCGCTTTCGATTCGCGAACGAAGACGCCGACGGTAGGCGTACTGGCTATTCCCAAATCCAAGCAATCGCGGCCATGGCCTGCGATGGTTGCAGCGATAGCGTCAGCGAAAATCGGCCCGCTAATCCGCCCATCCCGGGATAATACGATTGGGCCGCGGGGAGCTTGGGTGCAGAATGCCGCCGCAAATTGGCTGGCGACGATGGGGGTCAGTTCGGTGCCGACAACCCCTCTCAGGCCGCTGATACTGATGATTGGTTCTGGCATGGGGAGAGCAAAATGGGGAGGAGACGGGAAGAGGCGAAACCTTAAAACAGGGACAATCGGAATAGACTGCCGGAGTAGTATATCCAAAAACGGGCTGATTGCTTGACACTGCTATCTACCCAACTTAACATCGGATTACGGGCGGATTTGCTGGAGTTTTCCGTAAATCCAACTATGCTGTGGTCTACACGCTTGGCGTCATCTGTGCCCATGGCGTACTCGACGAGCAATTCTGGCAAAACCTTTTCAACCACCTAGCGACAACTCTCACCCCAGGCAGACCCTCATGGAAATTTCCGGCATGCTGATCTGGGCCATGGTCCTCGTATCCTTAATCGTATTCATCATTATGTTGGTGAAGGCGTTTAAGTCGTGGGGAGTAGCCCATACGGTTTTGCTTTCGATCCTTTTCATCGAGTGCTGGACTTTTCTATTCCTAGCCGGTGGGGTCGCGCATTACCGCATCACGCACACCAAGAACCACGACAAAATCAAAGAGAAGCTCGAGGGGTTGATCAAGACGGTCGACTTGGAAATGTATGGCGACCGCGCGGATCCGAAGCTGAATTTGGAAAAGTTTGTACCGCTTACGAACGAACTCAATCGATTGATTTTGGAGCGAGGTCGGGTATGGCGCGAAGCAACCTTGCAACGGACGACACCGGCCAACGGGGCGAATCCTGCGACCGCCGTCTTTCAATTGAGAGCCCGCAACGCCAATGCGCCAGCGGAGACGGCTAAGGCCAACGGTCGATATCGCAACCAAGACGAAGTGTTCGTGGTATTCAACGGAAGGTAGTACCGAAATCGCCAAGATGCGAGGGGTTCCTTGAGCGCAACCTCAGCTAGTGGCGTGTCAGGCAATTCATCCATCGATCCCCAGCGGTATACCACGTTTCCATGGGTATCAATCAAAGCTGTGGCACCATCGTTCGCCGAAGGTTCGGCGTCCGGCAGGATGGCGATCAAGTCCGCCATCCAACGAGCTCGTTCCAGCCAACATCCAATGGCTGAACCATCCGGGCGAACACTCCAGACGACGAGTTGTAGACCTTCGTCAAAATACCACTCGCGCCATCGGGCCTCATTGGGCACGAGTTGCTCACCAACCTCACTTGGTTCCTGCCCGCTCGCCACGGATGGGCTGGCGGTGGTC
>JANODW010000428.1:0-7023 GCA_031412875.1 Pirellula sp.
AGTTCAAGTGCGCCCTTCTGATTGCGAATCTGACGAAGCAGCATGGCCAATTCATGCATATCCCCAACCAACTGAAATATCTCTGGCTTAAGCTTCGCTCGCCATACTTCTCGATCCTCGAGGTAGTTATCAATTTCCTCGTAATTGAACCGATGTTGATTGCGAATCACACTGTTGAATGTTCGCGTGAAAATCAGTGTGCCGTCCGGCGCGTACTCCATAAATACCGTCTTGGCCAACCGGCTTCGATCCGGCTGCAGCGAAGCGAGATGGTTGCTGATCGTCTCTGGAATCATCGGAATGACCCGGTCCGGCAAATACACACTCGTCCCCCGCTTGCGGGCTTCTTCATCGAGCGCCGAACCGGGAGGAACAAAATGCGAAACGTCCGCGATATGCACCTGCAGTTCCCAATTTCCCTTTTCGTTTTTGCTCAACGAGATCGCATCGTCAAAATCGCGAGCATCGACCGGATCGATCGTCAACGTAGGAACGGACCGCAGGTCGGACCTGCCCTCCGGGATGACTTCCTCGTCAAACAGATCCGCTTGTTGGCGTGCAACTTCCAGGGCCGCTTCCGGATAGGTCTCAGGCAATCCGAATTGATGCATCACCGCCAATGTATCGACGGCCGGATTTTTGCTGCTACCAAGGACTCGGAGAATGACTCCTTGACCGACATGATAAGCGTCGGGAAAACGCACCAGCTCAACAATGACCTTATCCTGATCGTTCAATGGGAGTCCGCGTATGTCGCCAATCTGAATCGCTTGTTCGAGATTCGCACCGTCCAGCCATACCATCGACTTTCCGTCCACCAACTGGTAGGTACCCGAAAACTCGCGCCTCGCACGAGTAACGATCGCTTCAACCGCGCCTTCTATTTTTCCGTCCTTACCCGAACGGACGATTCGGATACGTACCGTGTCGCCATCCATCGCGCCGAGCGTTGACGGCGGCGGAATGAATACATCGTCGGTCTTGGCTTCGCCTGCCACAGTCGCCAGCTTCACGAAACCGAAATCCCGCGCGGGAGCATTCCGGTATATGCCAATGACAGATCCACGAGGCTTTTTCGGGCGGGCTGGCTTGACCTCCTCCAAGTGTTCGTCCTCCTCGGGTCCCTCGACTTGCCCGTCCCCAGCGTGATCATCGGATTCTAAAGACGCATCTGCCTCACCTGCCTCATCTAAGCGTTGGTCTTGGTTTGGTCGCGCGCTTGTCGCGTCCGCATCGCGGTCGGCTTGATTGAGTGCTTCGCTATCGGAGCGATCGACGGCTTGGGCAGCAAACTTCTTTTTACGAGCTGGCTTCGCCAATACTTCTTCTAACGTCGTGTTGGCTCGAAGGACAAGATGGTTTGGACCGTAGAGGACTTGCCCGTTCCGGACCAGTTCCTTAATCGCGCGACGCAAAGGTCGGTAGTCCTCGTCAGGGAGCTTAAGATTTTTATGGATGACGCGTGGTTTGCACGGCTTGTAATCAGCCGCGTAGACAAGCTTTAAAACTTGCTGAACAATTGGATCGGAATTCATATGCCATTAATATAACTGCTACCCACGCCGCTGGCTAGTCCGAGGGTTAGTGCAATAAACCGTAGGATGGGACCATAGTCCCGTCCGTTAGTTCAATAATCCGTAGGATGGGACCATAGTCCCGTCCGTTAGTTCGTACTCCCCTGAGTTAGTTCGTTCTCCCCTGAGTTGGTTTGTTCGGGACAATGGTCCCAAACTACGAGAATTTGAGAACGCCTTTGCTATCGCCGAAACTATCGGCTTTCACTCCCACTTGATTGAGCATCCACAGATACAGATTGCACAAAGGGGTGTCTTTAGGGAATTTCCAGTGCGACGCTTTCTTGATTTTACCACCTGCCTTGCCCGCCATGATGATGGGCAGATCATCGTGATTGTGCCGATCGCCGTCTGAAATTCCGCTGCCATAGAGGATCATGCAATGATCGAGCAGTTTGCCGCCCGCTTCCTCAATGTTTGCGAAATGGTCGAGCAGATAAGCAAAATGCTGCATGTGATAGCGATTGATCTTTTGCACTTTGGCTTGTTTCTCTTCGCTCTTGCCATGGTGCGACAAATCGTGATGGCTTTCTGGAGCTCCGATCTCAGGATAGCCTCGATTGTTCCCTTCGTTTGCAAACATGAACGTTAAGACGCGGGTGGAATCGGTGCGAATTGCGATGGCGGCCATGTCCAACATGAGCTTGCAATGTTCGCTCCAATCGCGGGGCACTCCGGCGGGCCGAGGGAAGTTGGGAATGCCATCCTCGCCGACTTTGAGTTTATCGGAACCTGCCAGACGGTTCTCGACTTCTCGGACGGCGTACAAGTATTCCTCTACTTTTCTTTGGTCCGCGATACCGAGTTTCTTTTGTAGCGACTTGGCATCGTCTTGGACAAAGTCGAGGACGCTTTTGCGACGGTCGATGCGAGCGGCGCGGGTTTTTCCAACGTTTGCGTTGTCTCCATTGCCGAATATCCGATCAAAAACGGCCGACGGATCAATCTCCTTTGCCAGGGGACTGGTTTCATTTCTCCAAGCCAAGTTGCTGGAGTAAGCGCACGAGTACCCGCTGTCGCATTCTCCAGCTTGCGCGGAACCCTCGAGGCCTAATTCCAACGACGCAAAGCGGGTCTTTGAGCCAATGACTTGCGCGGCCACTTGGTCGACCGAGATGCTGTTCTTGATATCCGCCCCCTTGGTCTTTCTAGGATGGGCGCCGGTCAAGAACGATGCGCCGGAACGGGCATGATCCCCCGGACCATCCTCGTGCGCTCGGGCTCCATCGAGCGTCAGACCGCTGAAGACCGACACGTATTCACGGTGCTTTGCGAGTGGCTCCATCGTCGCGGCAAATTCATAGCCAGGGCCCTCGATTGCAGGAGTCCATGCGGGCATATGGGCACCATTGGGCACCATCAAGAACATTGTTCTGAGCGGAATCGGATCTGCCATGGCAGCGGCCCGACCCGTCGGTAGCATGGCTTCCAACAAAGGCAAACTCATTGCGGTCCCCAAGCCTCGCAGAACCGTTCGCCTCGATAGTCGTCTGTGAATCATAGTTCGTCCCGAACGCCTTTGCGTTGAAATGGATCGCTGGTAACGATCTCAAATAGAAGAGAAGAAAATTTGTAGTCGTCTTTGCTGATCTTGGCCACAATCTTGTCGATGGCGCATCGATCGTAATATTCGAGGCCTCGACCAAGTCCATAGACCAATAGCTTTTCGGTCAAACAGCGAACAAACTTGTCCGCATTTTTGCTTCCTAAATTCCTGATCAAATCCCCTGGTCCACTTACTTTTTCGCCACCCGGTAGCTCGCCCGACGGATCGATTGGCTGACCATAATCCATGGTTCGCCATCGACCGATCGCATCGTAGTTTTCCAAGGCCAAGCCGATCGGGTCCATCAGTTTATGGCACGATGCGCACGCGGCATCTGCCCGGTGTTGCTCCATGCGTTGGCGAAGGGTACCGGTGAGTTCTGCTTTGTCCAACTCTGGCACCCCTGCTGGAGCAGGCGGTGGAGGCGTACCCAACAGGTTCTCAAGGACCCACTTGCCACGCTTGACCGGACTCGTTCGAGTCGGATTGCTGGTGACGGCAAGAATCGAGGCATGGGTCAAAAGGCCCATCCGTTTTCTCCCTTTCGTGGAGACCATGCGAAACTCGTCACCCTCCACCCCGGGAATGCCGTAAAACTTTGCTAACCTATTGTTCATGAAGGAGTAGTCCGCATCGAGTAGTCGCAGGATACTCTTGTCTTCTCGCAAAATGTGGGCGAAAAACATATAGGTTTCCCGCCTCGCCAAATCGCGAATCTCATCGTTCCATTCGCCGAACATGTTCGCATTGGGTGCTAACGCATCCAACTTGCGGAGAGTGAGCCATTGGCCTGCAAAATTGGTCACCAGCGCGTTTGCATTTTTATGCTTGATCATCCGTTCGACCTGCTGCTTGAGAATCGCCGGATCGCGCAACTGTTTCTTGGCGGCAATGCCCAGAAGCTCTTGGTCTGGCATCGAACTCCACAGGAAATAGCTGAGCCGAGTGGCCAATTCGAAATCGCTTAAAAGAGGAAACTGCCCTGCAACCAGGGGTGCCGGCTCTTCCACTTTGAACAAGAAACTGGGCGAAACCAAGATCGCTTGCAATGCAGATTGCAAACCCGCTTCATAGGAGTCACCCAACTTCATGCCCTCGTAGACCAATTGAGCTAGCCGCTTCACTTCTTGAGCCGTCGCGGGCCTTCGAAACGCCTTGCTTGCAACCGGGCTGAGAACTTCGGAAGCTGCCCGTATCACTTCGGCTTCCGCTTTTTCGGACACACCCACGATGCTTGGTTTGGATTTGACCAGCCTCTTGTGACTTTCCGGCAATCTGGATTCAGGAATCGCTTCGGGAGGTTTTTGACTGGAGATTTTCCAATCGTAGATTTCGATGTTCCGGTCTTCCGCGGGTTTGCCTTTCTTGGCTTCGACCTTCTGGTCGTTGGTAAACTCGAGAGTGATCGTTCTCTTGCCCGCGACGCGAACATCCAACGGAACCAAGAAAGTTTTTGGAACCGCTTTGCCATCTGTTTTTATTGTCAGTTCTTTGACCTTTTTATCTTCGAACCAGATCTGCATGCGAGGATATTCGCCCGCCACTGGCGAACCCGTCAGCCCCATCTCGAGCGTGTACGAACCCTTCCACGGAAGTTGTTCCTCGATAACGATTTTGCCATTGGAATAAAAAGAAAATTTCGAATCGGATGCTTTGCCTGCCGAACCCGCAGAGAAGTCAGCCGGTTTGCGAACCGATTCAAAAACCGGCCCCGGCTCGGGCGCTACAATGGCCTTGCGACTAATCTCCTCCGCCGCGTTCAAGTATTTTTCCATCAGCAACGGGGGCAAGGTCAAAACGTCGCCGATGTTGTCGAATCCGTAGCCCACATCGTCGCCGGGAAATCCCGCTGCCGCTGGGTAATCGACCCCTAATAGATCCTTGACTGTGTTTCGATACTCGGTCCGGTTGAGACGTCTCAAGGTCACGCTCCCAGGATTGGGAGTTTTTCCGCAATCAATATCGTTGATCGCACTTTGTAGCCAATCGATCAAACGTTTGCGGTCTTCTTTGGCCATCAATGGGGCCTCTTTGGGAGGCATGTCCTCCAGCTCTAAACGTTGGATTACCTTTTCCCAAGTCTGCCGCTCCCTCAGAATGGCACGTGCGGATTTGAAATTGCTAAGCGCCAAGCCAGCGTCGGCTTCCGCTCCCGAATGGCATTCCAAACAAGCTTTTTTCAGGATCGGCTGAATCTTTTCTAGGAATTCTTTGTCCCTGGCCGCCCAATCCATGGCCGATGCCTCGCGAATGGTTGACCACAACGAACAATGTGTCACTAAAATGGCACCCAACGCAAACCGTACCAGCCGCGCAGGCCTATCCAGCCACCTCCTGCGGTGCCCCCACGCCGAGATCGGTCGAATGGGAACCGATCGATTTGGAACGTTTCGCATAGGCCAGGCCAGACAGTTGAGTAAGCAATAAAACATAGATCCGAAATAACGATTATAGATGGTTAACGGCCGACGTTTGGTGCAATGGACGATGTCTGAGCCATTCACTTGATACCATTTTACATCCCTACCAACACTTTACGACATGAAACGAGCGAACGAACCATGCAGATTGTACCTGCTTGCGATTTGATTTCGAAAAGATGCCTCCCCTGCGAAGGGGGCGTTGAAGCTTGCACGCTAGAACATTCCCTCAACCAGTTGAAATGGCTCCCAGAATGGAAAATCAGCACGGATGGAAAATGGATACATCGCCACCTTGTTTTCAAAAATTTCGTGGAAGCGATTTCCTGCATCCACAAAATCGCTGATTTGGCCGAGTCGGAGGCGCACCACCCGGATCTGCATTTGACCGGTTATCGCAATTTGGAAATCGCTGTCTCCACGCATGCTATCGATGGACTGAGTGAAAACGATTTTATTCTCGCCTCCAAAATCGATGCGTTGATCGCTGCAGAATTCCCCAAGGCGACCGCGTATGCAGGGAAGCCAAAGTAATGGGGCAAACGCTCCTCGATTCGTTGGATCCAACCTCGTCCTCTCAACCTGCCATCATCGCATGCAACGGAGTTTCCCTGACCTTCCGAACAGGCAGCGCGAAACAATCGGTGCTCAACGCGCTGGACCTGGAGGTGCATGCAGGGCAGATCGTTTCATTGTTGGGGCCGAGCGGCTGTGGCAAGAGCACTTTGCTGAGAGTCATCGCCGGCTTGATCGAGCCTGACGCGGGGGACGTATGCGTGGATGGCGAGCCTGTTTCCAAAAACATGCCCCGTTCGGCCCGCGAAAAACTATCGTTCGTTTTTCAAGAGCCCGCTCTGTTGCCATGGCGTACGGTCCGGCAAAACGTACTGCTCCCCTCCCAATTGCGAGGCACACTCCATCGAGCGGAGACTCGCGACTTCGTCGAGCACTTGCTGGGTCTGGTCGGTTTTCAAAAATCCGATTGGCAAAAACTCCCCTCGCAATTGAGCGGCGGTATGAAAATGCGAGCATCCATCGCACGCGCGATGTCGACACGTCCGTCCATCCTTTTGCTCGATGAACCATTTGCCGCTCTGGATGATATGCTGCGAGCAAAACTGAACGATCTCCTATTGGCCATCGCCAACGAACAAAAATGCACGATGCTCTTTGTCACCCATAATATCTCCGAAGCGATCTACCTGAGCGATGCGATTGCAGTCATGAAGCAAGGTCGGATATCGGAACGACTACCCATCCCGTTTGCTTTCCCTCGCCAAGCTTCGCTTCGCAGCACCGGCGAGTTTGCTGCGTTCTATGGTCGCGTGGCAGCATCGCTTTCCCAAGGGCAAGGTTAACATGCCTGTTAAAAAGATCCTCACGTACATCGCCCCGGTTTTGGTCTTCGCAATCGTCGCAACCGTATGGCACTTTGCAGTTGTCTGGCTGAAGGTGCCGGCGATTATCATGCCCAGCCCAATCG
>JANODW010000429.1:0-1902 GCA_031412875.1 Pirellula sp.
GCATCTTTGTTCGAAATGTGTCCACGCTTTCCGGAAATCCGATCCTTCAAATATTGGGGGTATCTGTAGGAATACCCCAACGAGGATCAGAGTGACGGAATATTTTCAAGTATTCTTTCATTGAAGATGAATCCTACGGGAGTATTCATCTTCAAACCGATTTCTTTGGTCTAATGGCTTCGAATGTAAAATACAGGAGAGCATCTCAACGGCAGAAAAGTTGTCGTGTGTTCTTCGAAAGTTCCAAATTTCCATGGCTGTGTATAGACAAGCGACTGGGCACGAATTGTGCGCGTTCATCGTTGTGAGTTGTATGCAGAACCACCAATCAAAAGAAGAAGTCAGGTCATGAAGAAGATCGTTTGTTGCTCGATAATCACCATTTCTACGGTCCTATCCAGTTACGCTTGGGGGCAGGAATTAGGGGGAGGTTTGCTTAACAACCAGGGAGGTGGAGCAAAAAATGGAACTCAACCCGACAATCAAGGTGGATTGCTTAGGGGAGTTATTCGCGACCAAATTCAGAACGCAATCCAGCCCAATCAGCCAGGTGGACAAAACGTACCTCCGAATGCACAAGGTCAAGTAAACCCGCAGATAAACGGGCAGCTTGGTGGTGCCCCCATGCAAAATTTTGCCCAACCAGGTGCCAACCAGGGAAATACCCCGCAAGTCCTGAGCAATCAACAAGGAGCCGGTACATCCCTTGGTTCGCAATTGCTAAACGTGTTGCGAAACAATTTGGGTGATCATGCGGTAGTTGGTCAAGATGGAACCGTTCGATTCCGGAACGATGTCAATCCTCAACTTCGTGGCATGGGAATCCTTCCAAATGACCAACTTGTGGATTCGAATGGACAGGACATCCGTGATTTGAATACTGCAAACTCTTATCTTCAAGCAAATCAGAGTCTACGCGTGAGGCGAAACGGACAGATTGTCACGATTCAACAATCGACATCAAATGCCAACCTAAACTCAAATCAACTCGGATGCACGTTTGGTATTAGAAACAATGCCGTTTTTATTTCCTCCCTTGCCACAAATGGCTTAGCTGCCCGTGCCGGGCTTCGCGCAGGCGATCAAATCCTAAAGGTCAATGGCAAACTTGTAAGCCGTCCCGAGGAAATATCATCCTACCTGATGGAGCAAAATTCCCCTACGATCGCGTATGTTCGAAATGGGCAGTCCGGCGAAGTGTCCTTGTACCCCGCAAGCCAAGAACCATCTCCGTCGAGAGTACCACAGTCCGTTCAAAACAAGTTAGACCAAATTGAACGACTGATCGGTGAGATTCGTGCCGAGCTATCGTTAGGGAAATAAAACTTATGTAATTGGCTCAAAGAGCCCTCCCGCTCCTCCGGTCGACCCTCGCTATTAAGACTGCATGAATAAGCGAGGGTTATGTCTGCATTAAACTTGGATGGCGGTACGCCGATTGCCGCCGACTTCGTCGTGGCGATATGTGTTTTTAGGTTCGCTTAGTTCGAACCTTTTGTAAACCGTGAAAACCTGCCGACACTATCTGAATAAAAGCCATTCGAAAGCCCCACGGCTCTCTACGCCCGCATGAGCACAAACCCGGATGAAGCCCGGTGTAAGGGAATTCCCCGATTACGCTCACACGACGGAGCAGTCTGCCCTTCAATCCCAAGCTGAGCTAGCTGTAGGCGATACTCCTTTGGTAGAAGTTTGCCGTTGTCCGTTGACACGTCTGGTCAATCCGTGCCGACTTCGGCCGCGAAAGCAGAAAATTCCGCCGCCTTTTTTTTAATGATTGCTGCACCGGCGTGTCAAACCTCAGCGAGTTCGGCGATCTATCTAGCGAGGTGTTGCCGGAGGGCCCTCTAGGAAATCCTCGCCCCTCGTATGTGGTAGTGTTACCTGATTGTGGCTGCTATG
>JANODW010000430.1:0-3698 GCA_031412875.1 Pirellula sp.
TGCAAACCCGGTAGAAAAGGTGCAAACCCGGTAGAAAAGGTGTGTCAAACGTTGAACAAAAAGATACACCTTGGTTCCGATGCCACCGGGAGGTTAAACACAACCCAACCCCGAAAATAGGAACTGGACCCCGGATATGGCGAATTTGACGACTTTGCACACGAAACCCAAAAGCTGGCTCGGTCGGTCTTTGTGAAATGCTATTCGAATCGGATCAAGGCGTATTTCTTTTTGCCGACTCGCAGCACGATCACAGACTCGCTGGCTAAGTCGGTAGCGGTGAGAACTCGATCGATGCCGGAGGCTTTGCGATTGTTGATATACACGCCTCCTTCTTCGATTGCTTGCCGAGCTTTGCCCTTGCTCGCTGCGAGGCCGCTTTCAACGAGCGCATCGATCAATTTGATCCCCTCTGCCAATCGGGATCTAGGCATAACACAGCTAGGGACATCGGCAAAGATCTCGTTGAGTTCTTTATCGCTAAGGGAATCAATCTCCGCGCCAAAGAGTGTTTTGGAAGCGAGCACAGCGGAATCCAGTCCGGATGGTCCATGGACCAGTCCGGTTAGGGATTCGGCTAATCGACGTTGGGCGGCTCCGGGTTGGACCTCCATCGACGACTCGATAGCGATGTATTCCTCGCGGGTTACATCGGACAAGAATCGGAGCACCATCAATACGTCTGCGTCGGGGACATTGATAAAGTACTGGTAAAACTCATAGGGGCTGGTTTTGTTTGCCGAGAGGTAGACGGCACCCTTTTCCGTCTTCCCCATTTTGCGACCGTCGGAGGTAGTGAGCAACGGACAAGTAAGTCCAAAAAGCTGTTGGCTATTCATCCTCCGTCCGAGATCGATACCAGCGGTGATGTTGCCCCATTGGTCACTGCCGCCGATTTGAAGTTTGCAGTCATGGTGCTTTGCAAGGTACGCAAAGTCGTATGCTTGAAGCAGCATGTAGCTAAATTCGGTGAAGCTCAGACCGCTATCCTGACGTTCAAGCCGACTTTTCACGGAATCCTTACCAAGCATCACACTAACGGGAACATTCTTGCCGACATCTCTCAGAAAATCCAGAAAGGAAAAGGACTGCATCCAGTCGTAATTGTTGACGAGGATCGCGGCGTTGCGGCCCTCAAAATCCAAGAATTGCCTCATTTGCTTTTCTATGGAGGCAACATTGGTTTGCAGAACCTCTTTCGAAAGCAGGACCCGTTCGTCGGACTTGCCGCTGGGATCCCCGATCATTCCGGTAGCACCGCCTACCAAGGCGATCGGAGTGTGCCCCGCCAACTGAAAACGTCGGAGCATCATCAGTGGCAACAGGGACCCCACGTGCAAGGAATCCGAGGTTGGGTCAAAACCAGCGTAAACGACCGTGGAGGTTTCGAGCTGTTTGGCTACCGCAGGCAAGTCCGTGCATTGGTGCATGAGGGCTCGCCATTCGAGTTCCTCAATTACATTTAATGTAACATCCATCAATTGACCTTCTCGTCGATCCGGAACGGATCCGTGACACCTAAAACCATTGCCACCATTGCTGCGCAGAGGTGCAGATGTTACTAGAAAATGCCAAACCAGGAAAGCGAACCCACGAGGATGCGGGGACGGTGGGTGTCATTTATCCTTTTCTGAACCCTTTTGAACCTCCTGATCCTTTGCCTTGCGTTCTTGGCTCGCGTTCTGGTCTTCGTCCTCCTCTTCTTCTTCGTCCTCCTCACGATTGTTGGCGAACACATAGGCCGCGCGAATGGGCGGAGGCATGGGGGAATTGGCCCCTCGCACACTGCGCCAAACAATTTCGCCCAACAGGAGGTCGTCCGCCGCATCCTCTCTGGCTAGGTTCATCGATTCCGACTCCCTTGCACCCCATGCGAGAGCGGTATTGATTGCGTTCAAGTCCACTTGGGCGGGTAGGTGTTCGAAGGGTTTGGCGTCCGCGGTTTTTCCGAAGCAAGCGTACATTGGATTGGCTGCTGCGTCGAATTGCGTCATGGGTTCCATGCCTAAAATCAACTCCATCGATCGCAACATGCTCGACGTCGAATAAAGCGTCGAATCGACCGTGCCTCGGCGAACATAGGGGCTAATTACCATCGCCACGGTTCTGTGGGCGTCGACATGGTCCGACCCATTTTGGGCATCGTCCTCGACGACGAAAACGGCGGTTTCAGGCCAGAATTTGCTTTTAGAAATGGTTTCAATCATTTGCCCCAGAGCCAAGTCGTTATCACCGACCATAGCGATCGGAGTTTTTTTTCCGACGCGGGTTCCAGTTGTATGATCGTTGGGCAATCGCAAAACGATGAACTGCGGCATGGATCCCGTTTGCTCAAATTCCTTCATTTTTTCGGCGAACCTTTTGGCTCGATCCACGTCGGGGAATTCTAGGTCGTAGGAGCGATAGAGCGGGTCGAAGTGTCCTTCAAGTGCTGGGACGCGAGCCTTTCCGGGCTGTCCCAGCGGCCCGTTTTGAATAAACTCACCGAAGCTGTAATAGGTGACGTTCGATTTTTTGCATTTGTCCCAGATGTAGCCACTTGATGGGAATGCGACTTCGTAGCCACCTTCGGATGTGTAACCGAGTTTCCCTTTTCCGCCGCGGTAGTTCAGCGGCCAAACGCGTTCCACAAAGTCGGTCGCATAAGCGGCCATCGACCATTCATGGCCGTCGGCGCTTACTTCGCCGTCGACATAAAAATTGTCGAGGAGCACATATTCGCGAGCAAGAGCATGGTGATTGGGAGTTACTCGTTCTGGGAAGATGCAGAGATTTGGGTCTCCATTGCCTTGCGGCATGTCACCAAAAACTTGATCGTAGGTTCGATTTTCCTTAACGATATAAATGCAGTGCTTAATAGGGCATGCCTCTCCGACTCGCGATGGAATGATGGAGTCCTTGGCGAGATCTTGCAAGTTAGGTTGTTCGTCTTTGAGCAGCGGCGAAACAGCATACGCGTCCTTCGTCCATTTGATCATTTGTTCGGGGGTGGGCGAAGGGATAACGCTGAGCGTTCCTTTGAACAGTCCACCGATGTACTCGCGAATCGAGGGTGGGAATTCACGGACGGGGTTGGGTCCTTTCGTGTTGTCTTTGGACGTTAACCCTTTACCGTTGGTTACAAGGATTTTTTTGCCACCGTCAGCAAATCGCACGCAGGTTGGATACCATCCCACAGGGATAAACCCGAGCGGCTTGGTTTTGCCGCGTTCGCGGATATCGAACATGGCCAAGTTATTGTTGTCTGCATTGGCAACAACCAAGACGCTTTCCTCAGCAGTTACGGCCAAGCTATTGGGAGTACTGCCATTGGTTTTGGTTTCGAAAAGGGACGTGTGCACAATCTCCTTCGTCGTACCCTTGTCCGTCTCAAGCAGTACCACGGAGTTATCATCGGAACATCCGACGAGCAGGTGCTTTCCGTTGTCCAGAAAGACCATTTCCGTTGGATGGCTGCGCACGGACCACTGGTTCGTCAATTTCAACGTTGTCAGGTCGATAACGGCGATAGACGATTTACCCCAAAGGCTGACTGCTGCAAATTTGTTGTCGGGGGAAATGGCAATATTGAATGGGAAACTCCCTTGGGGCAACGCAATAGTAGCGACAGCTTTGGAGGATTCCAGGTCGATGGCCACCAGTCGACCGGCAACCATGCCGCAAACAAGGAGCATTTTTCCGCTATCAAAAGTGGCGAT
>JANODW010000431.1:0-1857 GCA_031412875.1 Pirellula sp.
ATTGTGTTAATCCCTATTCGACGTAGCGGAAATCTATGGACGCAATCAATTCGTGTGCCAACGTCCCCCAAAGAGAGCCCTCAAGGCTCTGGGCGGTGCGGTGTTGCGCGACAACCGATTTTGCCCAATTCAATTCCCGGCTGGAGGGCAGCCGACTCAAGGTCGACACAAAGCAACATTCGATCTTTTTTTCGTCGGACCATTCGGGCTTTGCCGCTAGCCAATCGCCAAAGACAGATACGCGGTCCGCAATCCACTCGCTATTGAGCATCGCGAGCGCTTGCGGTGCAATCGTGGATCGATTCCGCTTGCTGATCGGGAAACTGGGGTTCGCGCCGTCGAGCTCGGTGTAGAGGTCCGGCAGCGAGTTGCGAAACCAAGGCCCATAAACGGTTCGGTATTTCGAGGAATGCTTGAATGCATAGTCCTCTTTTACCTTCGCGGGAATAGTCGATTCAATGTGAGCGCTCAAATCGAGTTCTCCGCTGATGTTCAACAGACTGTCGCGAAAGGTCTCGGCGTCCAGTCGGCGACTATTGCCTCTGGCAAAATGCCGATTGTCCGGATCGATCTCCAACGCTGCTTTGGAACATCGACTGGATCGCTGATACGCATCCGAAAGAACAATTTCTCGGACTAGCCATTTGGTGGACCAATCCCGACGAATGAATTCATGCGTCAACCAGTCCAGCAATTCCAAATTGCTCGGCTGTTCTCCCGTGGTTCCGAAATTGTCAATCGTGCGCACAATGCCTTCCCCCATCAACCACGACCAAACGCGATTCACATACACACGAGCGGTCAACGGATTTCGGCTGCTGACGAGCCAATCGGCCAGTTCGAGCCGACCATTGGAGCTGGGCTCGATGGTCGGCGATGGAGTTTGAGAAGCGATGCAGCTCAAAAAGCCACGCGGGACCAGAGCCCCTTGTTGGTGAACGCTGCCGCGGATGTGGATGGCGATATTGGAAGGGGTCTCCGCCGCACGCAGCGATAAAACGGTCGGCCGCGAGTCCAATTCCGCTTGCATTGCCTTGAGCTCCGATTCCAGCGAGGCGGCTTCTTTTCGGAGGGCTTCGATCGCTGCCTCGGAGCCCTTGGTGGGGGCGGCCTGCGGCTCCTGTTTTGACGCTTTGTCGGCAAGGTTGGGCGCGAGGGCTTCAGGCAAAAACTGCACCGCGTCCGCAACCACATGGCCCTGGGATCCTTCATTGCTAACGATTACAAACGCCTGCCCACCTTGTTCGAATCGGTATGTCCCCAAGGTTTGCCATAGGCCGTCGTCCGCCGGCTTTTCCGATTGATTGACGCTCACTAGGTCTTCGCCATCTGCGCTAAAGATCCGTACTTTGACTGCCTTGGCCCTATTGGCATCCGGGGTATACGAAAAGCGAACACGGTAAGAACCCGGTTTCAAATCCGCCGGCTCGAAGGTCATCGACTTCGCCCCCTTGGACGCGTTCTTGTCATGCAGATACCCACGACCCACGTAGGGTTTCACCGACATGGACTCGACCCATTCCCCCACCTTTTTGGCTTGAGCATCGTCGATGACGACCCCTTGCAAGTCTTCCACCCGGACGATGGACGAGGACGGCGCCGTATCCTGGATCGACTTCTTGAGTCCATCGAGCCTTTTTTTCACTTGTGTGCGTTTGGAGGAAAGGGCCGCATATCGCGATTCGGTTTGGATATCTTGTGGCAGCGGAAGACTGACCCATTTCGATACGTTGGAGTGGTCCATGGCCACCGAAGACTTCAGGATCCCCGCAAGCGCATAGTAGTCACTGGTTGGGATGGGATCGAATTTATGATCATGGCATCGCGCGCAGCCGATCGTTTGCGCCAAGAAGACCT
>JANODW010000432.1:0-3256 GCA_031412875.1 Pirellula sp.
CGAATCCTGCCGGTCCTATTCCGAATCAGTTTCCACTCCGACTGTCCATCATCGCCACGTGTCCGACGAACTCGACTCCTTCTCTTCGCTTCTGCTCCCTTATGCAGAACATATCCGTGGCCTTCGGCAAGTCGGACATCAGCTATGGACCCGAGGCTGGTCGCTAGGCACATCGAGCAACTACAGCGTCGTGATCAACCGAGATCCGGTTCGCCTTTTGATCACGGCTAGCGGCAAGGACAAGGGGCATCTCGGTCCAAATGATTTTGTGATCGTTGATGAATTTGGCAAATTAACGAGTTCCGATCAACCTAAGAGCAGTGCGGAAACTCTCTTGCATTGCACTGCGGCAATGCAATGCGGTGCAGGCGCCGTTTTGCATACGCATAGCGTCTGGGCGACCACTCTCTCGCAACAGTTTTTCCCACTGGGCGGGATCCGTATCGATGGGTTCGAAATGCTCAAGGGGTTAGAGGGCGTAACGACGCATGAATCCTCCTGTTGGCTTCCTATTTTCGACAACACTCAGGACATTCCCAAGTTGCAAAGCCAAGTCATCAAGTACCTCGAGGATCATCCCGAAGAAAAATGCTGGGGCTACCTCATTCGACGGCATGGACTCTACACCTGGGGTAAGGATTTGGCAGAAGCCACACGCCACCTTGAAGTCATCGAGTTTTTGCTCGAGTGCATGGGCCGAACCCTCCGTAAATAGAACGCCCTCCCGCCGTAGCGGCAGGGCGCAAGCCCTCCGGTTTCGCGACTGCTGAGATCGCAGCGATTCTTTTACAAGTCCTGACCGGACGACTTGTGCCTTTCCGCTAATGTGAGTTCCATTTGGTTTGCGTAGGAAAATTCGCGGGGAATGTCTTCCAAGCCCGAAAAAATCCTGCAAACGCGTTTGCAACTTGAAGAATCTGACATACGGTTAAGACTGTGGTCATTGACCAAATCCGTTGTAAAAACCGTTGGGTAGGAGCGATTCTATGATTGCAAGCTCAGTCTCTGCATCCTCGATGCCGCGATTGCCAGTTTCATGGCGAGAGTTCACAGAACTGTTGCAACTGCGGGTGAACGAATCTTCTCGTCCATCCAAAGCCAGTTCTGTTGAGACGGCGAAAAAAGCAGGCTTGGATATCCGTTTCAACGAATCGAGCAATCAGCAGGATCAACATCGTTTTTCTACTAAACAAAACGAAAGTCCCGCGTGCAAAACGGGGGCTCCCAATGGCGCCACATTCAACCCATGCGATTCGCCACCGGTGAGGGCTGATTCCGGTTCCTCCGAGTACCCAGAGGGCATTGATTTGCTTGCTTAAGCTGCCGCGGCCTGCGATCGCAGGGAGCCTTAAAAATGGTATACTTTTCGCGGCGGAATGTTGGTGCTGGTAAATCATTGCGTGTTGAGCGGAGTTGTTATGAAGGTCGGAGTGCCCAAAGAGACGTTTCCCGGCGAGCGGCGTGTTGCCATTTCACCTGCTAGCTTGCCGGCATTGGCCAAGTCCGGAATGGAAGTCATCATTGAGTCAGGGGCGGGAGAGCGTGCGGGCTATCCTGATTCTTCCTATACCAGCAAAGGGGCGGTCATCGCGTCCAATCGCGCCGCCGTTTTCGCTGCCGACGCGATCGCGCAAGTGCGGGCAGCAGGTGAGAATCTGATCAACGGTTCGCAAGATCTGCAATGGATGCGTCCGGGGCAATGGATCGTCGCCAGTTGCGATGCGCTCAGCAACCGGGACGCTGCGGAAGCGATCGCCAAGACGGGCGCTTCCCTTTTTGCGCTCGAATTGATTCCTAGAATCACACGCGCTCAAAGCATGGACATCCTTTCGTCGCAAGCAACCATAGCGGGCTATCGAGCTGTGCTCACGGCCGCGATGGAATTGCACAAAATGTTCCCGATGATGATGACGGCAGCGGGGACATTGTCTGCGGCGAAAGTCTTTGTGTTAGGTGCGGGAGTTGCGGGTCTTCAAGCGATAGCAACGGCAAAACGCATGGGCGGCATCGTTTACGGTTATGATTTGCGAACCGCTTGCCGGGAGCAAGTCGAAAGTTTGGGCGGGAAGTTTGTAGAGCTGAACATTGCCAATTCCAATGCTGAAGACAAAGGCGGATACGCCAAAGCGATGGACGAGGAATTTTACAGACAACAGCGAGAGCAACTTGCACAGACCGTCGCTCAGTGCGATGTCGTCATCACCACGGCCGCCATCCCCGGCCGCAAGTCCCCTTTGCTGGTAACCGCCGAAGCGGTCCGATCCATGCAACCCGGTTCCGTTGTGATTGATTTGGCAGCGCAGCGGGGTGGGAACTGCGCTTTGACGGTAGCCGACCAGCGAGTGGTCGATTCGGGGGTGACGATTTTGGGGCCAACCAATATCGCTTCCGATGCGGCTTACCATGCGAGTTTGATGTTTGGAAACAACGTTACGAAATTTCTTCAGAACATGGTAAAAGCGGGTCAGGCGAATATTAATATGGAGGACGAGATCGTGCGAGAAACGATGGTGACGCGCGATGGTCTGGTTGTTCATCCAAAACTGCAGAGTATGCATCAAGCCGCTTAAACCTTTTCACCCAAACATACCTCAATGAAATTCCAGTTGCGCCTCGTTGCCTGGGGATTGTTTTGCATCGGATCGTTCCCCGTTGCTTCCTCCGTTTGGTTTGGGCAAGAAAAAAAGGAGCCGACGTCGGCCGTTCCATCCTCAAAAGAGGTCAAAGCTAAAGAACCAATCGTCCTAGCGACGCGATCCAACGACACATCCATCAGTTCGCTCATCTCTCAATATGCTGCGGACCAGAAGACGCTCAGCGCAAGGTTTCGCATTCCTTTAGACCCCATCGGCCAAGAGTATCGCAGAAGTATGCTGTCGAGTTGGGAAGCCAAGTTGGCAGCGATCCCATTCGAAAAACTCGATCGCGATAATCAGATCGATTGGTTGATGCTGGATGGAAAGATCCGGCACGATCGCGAAGGGATGGAAAGAAAAGAGGAACGCAACGGCGCAGCGAGGCCGTTGATACCTTATAGCGACAAACTGATGCAATTCTGCGCTTCGAAGGAACACGGGACTCCTCTCACTGCGGAAGAAGCCGCGACGCTTCTGGACGCAATTGCCACGCAAGCGAACGAACTGACCAAGGCGCTTCAAAAACCTGCCAAGGATTCTGACAAAAAGCTCCAAGGCGAACCGATGCCGGCGACCGTGGCGATCGATGGATCGGTTTTGCTTGACCAATTTTCGCGGCA
>JANODW010000433.1:0-2114 GCA_031412875.1 Pirellula sp.
CGATTGTCGAACAGCATCATGGAAACATGGAAATGGTGCGAAACGTTCCCAACGGCATGAGGACCATCATTCGCATACCCACGGCTTGACGAACGCTATCGGTCTCGATTCAAGTAGTAATGCCACAGCATCCTCGTGCCCACGCTTCGCCAGGGCCGCCAATGTTCGGTCTTCTCAATGAGTTCTTCATGCGTCGGCCGGGTTGCGAGATTCTTGAGAACGCGAAAGGCCTCTTGGACACCGATATCTCCCTTGGGCATAATATCGCAACGCAACAAACACTCGGACAAATAGATGTCCGCGGTCCAGTTTCCAATCCCTTTGTGCCTCGTCATCGCTTCGCGAACCAATGCGTCTGGCATCTCGGACAATGGTTCAAAGTCAAAGTTGCCCGCGACCACTTGTTCTGCCAGCAGTCGGGTGTACAAGGTTTTTTGGCGTGTAAAACCGACCTCCCTGAACTCCGATTCCGTCAATCGCAGTACTTGTTCTGCTGTCACAGTGCCCGATAGTTTGCTTTGCAATCGATAGAAGGTTGCGTTTGCGGAGGCCAGCGAAACCTGCTGTTCCAAGATGATATGGACGGTCGTTGAAAACCCTGCGGGTCGGTGCCACATCTCGGGGTAGCCGTATTCGTCCAGAACCCGCTGCAGGGCCGTGTCACGCTCCGCAAGCCAGCGGCTGGCGTATCGCAATCTCGCGGGCGTGAGTGTTTTTATCGGCTTCGCTTTAGCCATGGAGTTTCTCAAGGAACTGATCGGCGACTTTGCGATGATGTTCGAGTCTGGAGCCCAGCCGCCCAAGTTGACCGACCATGACACGCATGCGCGGATTGGATTGAAAGAATTCCCGCTCCCGATCAATGAATCTCCAGTACAGCGCATCCCATTTCTCACACCATTCTCCCTTAGCCGCGTCGCTCATTTTCAATAGATAGCTCGACCCACTGATGTAGGGTTTGGTCGTCATCAACCCATCGTCGGCGTGCTGGCTCATACCATAGACGTTTGGCACCATAACCCAGTCGTACGCATCGATGAATAACTCCATGAACCACCGATAAACCGAATCGGGATCGATATCGCACAGCAACATAAAATTTCCGAGTACCATCAAGCGCTCGATGTGGTGGCAATAGGCATGCTTAAGTACCCTCTGGACGCTTTGGTCAAAGGGAACGATTCCCGTCGTGCCGGTATAAAACGAGGCCGGCAACCGCTTCGACAGTTTCCAGGAATTGGTTGTGCGTTGTCTCGAACCGGCGTGGATGTAGACGAGGCGGATGAATTCTCGCCATCCGACCACTTGCCGCAAGAAGCCTTCGAGGGAGTTGAGCGGTACACTGTCGCTATGGGCCACAACCGCTTCGATGATTTGTGCCGGGGTGACGAGTCCGATATTGAGCATCGGGGTTAAGACGCTATGAAACAAAAAAGTGTGACGATGCGAAATGGCGTCTTCAAAGTCACCGAAGTTTGCAAGCCTCTGGGCAACGAATGAGGCGAGCCATTGCGACGCTTGTTCGTGGGTTACCGGATAGCAAAAGTCGGCGACACTGCCGATGGCATTTGGGAATTCTTGTGCCACAACCCGTCTTGCCTCGGCGACGCTAGGGCGTTCCGTTGGGAGTTCCAGTTCTGGAACGGTCAAGTTCTTGGGCAATCTCTTTCGGTTCTCGGTATCGTAAGTCCATTTCCCGCCGACGGGTTTGCCTTTGGCATCGAGCAACAAACCGAGCCGTTTGCGTTGATGCATGTAGAAATCGGTAAAGTGATAGTGTTGGCGTCGATCTGCCCATTGCTGCATCACGTCGCCGGGCGTTAGAAAGGACTCATCTTCCAACCAATCCAACGCGACGCCGGCGGCCCTGCAGCCGTCGCTCGCACGCAGCTTTAGCCAGTGATCGCAGGGATCGACAGCGCAGGCCTTTTGGATCGCAAACGATTGAAGGATCGACCCGATCTGACTGGAATGGGAAATCGTTTTCGACTCAATGCGTTGAACCTTTTTTCCTTGTCGCTTGCACCGCTCTGCAAACTCGGTCATGGAGGCTCGATGCAGGACCAGCTTTTGAACGTGAAAATCGTACTGCTTAAAAAACAGCGGGTCCTCGA
>JANODW010000434.1:0-3982 GCA_031412875.1 Pirellula sp.
CGAAGGAGCAAAGCAAGTGCTCGCACTCCGTCCGGTGGGATCGCCAATCCCGGGCCCCACTCCTTATGCAACGTGGAATTTCAGCAGCGATGAAGTGCGTTTGTTGCCAGGGGAGCTTCTCGGGGGTGCAACTATCAGGAGGTTGGAATTGGCTGGCTCCGCGTTGCAACTTCCCAAGCAGGGCGCCTTTTTCCAAACAACCGCGTTGACCAAGGACATTCGCGAGAAAACGTTGGAAGCGTGGCTAACGCTGTCCACTCTGGAGCAAAGCGGTGGTGCGGCCATCGCCATTGAGTCAGGAAATGGAAACGTCTTTGACGCGATCGTGTTTGGTGAGCAGAAGCCCAGACAGTGGACGGCAGGGAGCGAAGGCTTCGCGAGAACGCAGGCGTTGGATGTTCCGGACGAGGTATCCGAGCCCAACATGCCCATCCATATAGCGATCGTCTATTCTGCAGACAACACGATTGCGATTTTTCGCAATGGAGCGCCGCTGGGCGCACCCTACCAAGCCAAAAATCCTATCCCAACGTTTGTCGCTGGGGATGCACGCGTACTGATTGGCAAGCGGCACACCGGCGGCGGAAAGCCCTGGCTTACCGGTGAGATACGGCATGCGTCCCTTTACGATCGCGCGCTTACCCAAGAAGAGATTGCCGCATCCTTTCGCTCGCAGGGTTCATCGGTTTCGCAATTGGAAATTTTGGCGAATTTGAACCCAGAATCCTTGGCTGCTCATGCGGCTGCCGTAGCCGAAGCGAAACAGGCCAAAGCCGCTTTAGACGCTTTAGAAAAACTGCCCGTCTCGTATGTCGGGGTTCGAGTACAGCCTCCCGTCACCAGACGATTAACGCGTGGCGACGTCAATTCGCCCGAGGAAGAGGTTGCACCGGGAGCTCTGTCTGCCTTCGCCGAACTCGAATCCCATTTCGGATTGTTACCCGACGCGTTGGAAAAAGATCGCCGGGTCAAATTCGCCGATTGGTTGGCGGATGATCGCAATCCCTTGCCCGCACGGGTGATGGTCAACCGTGTCTGGCATCTGCATTTCGGCCAAGGGCTCGTGGCAACACCCAATGACTTTGGGGCGAGCGGCGAACGTCCAAGCCATCCTGAACTGCTCGACTGGCTCGCATTGCAATTCATCGAAAGCCGATGGAGCGTCAAGGCTCTGCACAAATGGATCGTCCAGTCGGCAACCTATCGGCAACGGTCCGATTTCAATGCGTTGGCGGCGGCTGTCGACGCAGACAATCGACTTCTTTGGCGATTCGCCCCAAGACGGTTGGAAGCCGAAGCGATTCGCGACGCAATGCTCTCGGCGAGTGGCCAATTGAACTTGACCCTCGGGGGTCCAAGCTTCCGACCATTCAGTACCACAGAATTCAACGCCACTTTTTATACGCCGGTGGATCGCGATGAACCTAACTTTTATCGCAGAACCGTTTATCGGATGAATGTCAACAGTGGAAAGGACCCGTTGCTAGACGCATTCGATTGCCCAGACCCCTCGGTCAAAACACCTAAACGCAGCATGACCACTACACCCATCCAAGCCCTCGGTATGATGAACAACTCCTTCGTACAACGCCTTGCCTCTAAATTAGCGCAACGGTCCATGGAGGATCGATCCTTTGGCGATTCGACTAGTGAGCCTCCTGACGCGATCGGGAAAGCCTACGAGCTGGCATTGGGGAGAAGGCCCAGCCCGGAGGAACGGAAACGGGCGGACCGTGCTGTAGCCGAACGTGGGCTTGCGAGTGTTTGTTGGGCTCTTTTCAATTCAACGGAGTTTATTTATGTCCGGTAGGCAACGCCCTTTTTTGATGGCTTCCCCCGAAGCGAGCCCGGTGTTGGACCGTCGCCATTTCCTATGGAATTCCGGCGGAGGTCTCGGAGCGATCGCGTTGGCATGGATGATCCAAAAGGATTCGCTTGCGGCCATGGAACCCAAGATGCGTTCGGGCATCGCCCCCCATTTCGCAGCCAAAGCGAAACGGGTCGTGCAAGTATTTTGCGCGGGAGGCGTTAGCCATCTCGATACGTTTGACTACAAGCCTGAACTGGACAGGGCGGACGGCAAATCGCTTGAGGGCAAAGGCGAGAATCTCGGATTCTTTGGGCAACCAGGCCGACTGATGAAAAGCGTCTACGATTTCAAACAGCATGGCAACTCAGGAGCCTGGGTGAGCAGCCTGTTGCCCCATTTATCGCAATGCGTCGATGACGTTTGCTTTATCCATTCGATGGTGGCCAAGAGCAATAACCATACGCCTGCTGCGTTTCAAATGAACAGTGGATTCACGCTCAATGGATTCCCGTGCATGGGTTCCTGGCTCAGTTATGGGTTAGGTACGGAGAATGAAAACCTGCCTGCGTTCGTTGTGTTACCTGATCCGCGTGGATTGCCTGCGGGCGGTTCCATCCATTGGACAGCCGGCTTTTTGCCCGCGAACCATCAAGGGGTAGCTTTTCGCACCAGCGATGGAGATCCGGTGCCGGATTTGCAACCTCCCAAAAGCGCATCGATAGGCGCGCGGCAGGCAGATAGGGAACTGCTCGCTATCATGAACCGAGAGTACGCGGAAAGCAGCCCAGGCGACAATGCTTTTGCAGCGAGGTTGAGGGCCTATGAACTCGCCGCTCAAATGCAAACGAGCATTCCAGAAGCGACCAATCTCGCGCAGGAAACCGAAGCGACGCAGCGGTTGTACGGTTTGAACGAGCCAGCCAACCAAGGCTTTGCAAGGAACTGTCTGACCGCTAGAAGGCTTTTGGAACGCGGGGTTCGGTTCGTACAAATCCTCAATGGAGGATCATTCGGTTCTCCCCGCATCAATTGGGACGGGCATGAGAACATGAAAGAGAATCATGACGCGCAGGCGTTGACGATGGACAAACCCGTCGCAGCGCTCATTCAAGACCTCAAGCAACGGGGGATGCTCGAGGATACACTCTTCATTTGGTCAACCGAATTTGGTCGGAGTCCCGCAACGCAGGGGATCGGTTCTCGAGGCAGAGACCACCACCCAACTGCGTTTACTTGTTTTCTGGCCGGTGCGGGAGTGAAGAAAGGGACTCGCTACGGCAGTTCCGATGAAATCGGATACTTTGCTGCCGAAAACAAAGTCGCCATCCCGGATTTTCACGCCACCGTATTGCATTTGCTCGGACTGGATCACGAAAAGCTAACGTTCTATCACAATGGGATCAATCGACGACTCACCGATGTCCACGGTCAAGTCTTGCAGGGAGTTCTGAGCTAACGATCCTCGCAGCGGTAGCGGACCCATCCGAAAAGGAGCCTTGCGATTTTGCAAACCCGACTCAGTCCGCTTTGCCGTCCCAATTCGCCCACCAGTTGCGAAAGAGTTGCCATTGCGACTTTAAGTATTCGCGTTGGCTATCAGACAATCGATCCGTCGCATGGAGTTGATGCTCGTATTCTGCGTTCCCTTCGAGCACCATCAGAAGCTTGTAATACAACACCAAGTCGGGCCCTTCGTCGAAGGCTGACAAGACCATCAAGGCTTCATTGAGTTCGGCTGCTAACGCGCGGGCCGTTGTATCCCCCTTGGCAGCCCGTTCGCACAACTGAACAAAGCGAAGGATTTCGCGGGGCAACGCGTTGCCTACTCCGGTGATTGCCCCGCCCGCTCCGCAATGAACGAAGCCGTGGTAGACCTGGGTGTCGACGCCGACCATTAGCGTTAAATGGGGATTGCCGGTAGTGATGTGCTCCGCGGCGTACGTCAAAGATTTCGCCCCACCAAATTCTTTGAATCCGATCAAGTGAGGGAATTGGCGATGAAGATCAAAAAACAAATCGGCCTTGGTTTCGAAGCCATAGTAGGGGCTATTGTAGATCACGGAGGGCAAATCAACACTTGCAGCAAGGATATCTGCGAAGTGAGCTCGCTGTGCGGCGACCGAGATACCTCTTGAAAGGACGCGAGGAATGACCATCAAGCCGGCGGCTCCC
>JANODW010000435.1:0-23431 GCA_031412875.1 Pirellula sp.
CGATGCGGGTTGCGGTCCTGGAATTTACGCCGAAATCTTGATGCAACGTGGCGCCGTGGTCACCGCAATCGATGTCAGCGATCGGATGCTTGAACTCGCTCGAAAACGACTTGGACCGAACGCCGATTTGCGATTGATCGACCTGTCGCAACCGTTGAGGCCCTTTCCTGCCAGTGCCTTTGACTTCATCAATGCACCTCTCTGCTTGGACTATATCGAGGATTGGCGCTCGCTGTTTGCGGAATTCCATCGGATCCTCAAGCCGGACGGTGGGCTCCAGTTCTCGTGTGGCCATCCTGCCTTTGATGCGGACTACTACGAAACTTCCCGGTATTTTTCCATCGAACAAGTGCAGTGCACTTGGAGAGGGTTCGGCAAGCGAGTCGTGATGCCTAGCTTTCGCCGTTCATTGCAAGAAATTTTGATGCCGTTGATCGAGGCCGGCTTTCGAATCCAGCACGTCGTCGAACCGCGTCCGACCGAGGACTTTCAAAAGGCCGACCCCAAAAGGTTTACTTCGCTCATGCATCGCCCAGGTTTCCTTTGCATTCAGGCGACCAAGCACTAGTCGAGAACGCTCAGCGCTGTGCTTCTGGCTCAAAAACCGTGGGTGAACGGTTTGCTCTGGGAAAAGAAAGTTTTTGGGTTTTCAAAAACGACGCGTTGGATCAGTTCTTTGGTGTGTCCCCGTTTCTTTAGTTCCATAATCAAATCGGGGATGGCTGTCGGTTTGCTGGGACCCCAATCCCCCGCGGAATTGGCCATGAGGCGTTCAGGTCCATAACGCTCGATCATGTCCGCGGCCCGCTGCGGAGTGCATTTGCTGACCGGATAGAGCGTCATACCTGCCCAAAAACCGTTGTCGAGAACGTGTTCGATCGTGTGTTCTTCCACGTGGTCGACGAGCACGCGAGACCGGTCGATGCGTGAATCGCCCATCAACATATCGAGGATCATTCGCGTCCCTTGGTACTTGTCCTCAAGGTGGGGGGTGTGGATCAATATCTGCTGCTTGTACTGCACCGCCAGATCGACATGCTCTAAAAAAATAGTTGCTTCATTTCGTGTGTTCTTGTTCAGTCCAATCTCGCCGATCCCAAGAACATTTTTGCAATCCAAGAATTCGGGGATCATGGCGATCACCTCTCGCGACAGACTAACGTTCTCGGCTTCTTTCGCATTGATGCACAGCCAGGTGTAATGGGCGATGCCGTATTGGGCAGCTCGCTTGGGTTCAAAGTCGGTCAATTGGCGAAAGTAGTCACGAAAACTATCGACACTACCTCGATCGAATCCAGCCCAAAACGCGGGTTCGCTGATTGCGACGCAGCCCATTCGGGCCAATGTCTCGTAGTCGTCAGTGGTTCGCGAGACCATATGAAGATGCGGATCGATATAGTCCATAGCGGTTAATTGTCCTTCTTGGCGATGGCCATTTGCGATTGCCAATGGGGGTCGTACTGCCTGCTCATCAGCAACTGCACTCTCTTTGCTTTTTCTACTTCGTCATCGCACAAAATTTGCATTCCTTGCACCAATAACTGCATTTGCTTGGAATCGTCCACAACTCCATTGGCTCGCTCGATGCGATCGAGGGTTGCTGCCAATTCGACAATTTTTGCTCGCGCAATCATGAACTCATCGGCGACAATTTTGTCGGCGTTTCTTTCGGAAATGGTAGGCTCCGATAAGGTGGACACGGTTCGGTTTAGATCAGTACTCATGGCTGGCTATCTCAGGAACTTTGGGTTGCTCTGCCTCGACCGGGACTTTCTCAATGGCTTGCCGTATACGGCGATTTTTGACTTCTTCGGCCAGCATAGATAGTACTTCGTCGACGGACTTCGTGCCAATCTCGCCTTCGATTCGATCTCGCAACGCGATGGTCCTCGTTTCCGCTTCGCGAGGGCCAACCACGGCCATGTAAGGAATCAGCTCTACCTGGGCATCGCGGATCTTTGCTTGCACCTTGGCCCCTCGGAGGTCGACTGTCACTCGAAATCCTGCTTCCAAAAACTGCTTTTCGAGTTCCAGCGCATAGTCGTTTGATTTCTCGCTGAGCGGGCAAATCCTGACTTGTTCCGGAGCAAGCCACATCGGAAACGCGCCTGCAAAATGCTCAGTCAACATCCCCACAAACCGTTCCATCGATCCAAAAGGCGCGCGATGGATCATGACGGGTCGATGCGTTTTGTTGTCCGAACCGATGTATTCCAGTTGGAATCGCTCGGGCAGATTGTAGTCCAGTTGCACGGTACCCAATTGCCATTGGCGACCGATGCAGTCGCGAACCATGAAGTCTGCCTTGGGGCCATAAAAGGCGGCTTCCCCTTCCGCTGCCTCAAAGTTCAGCCCAGACTCTTCCAAAACGCGACGCAAAGCTGCTTCCGCCTTTTGCCAATTCTCTTCGCTGCCAACGTACTTGTCGCTCTTAGGATCTCGCAGCGAAAGCTGGACACGGTAGTCTTTCAAGCCAACCGATTCGAGCACCATACGAGTCAGCTCGATCGTATTTCGAAACTCTTGTTCGACTTGATCCTGAGTGCAGAAGATGTGCGCGTCATCTTGAGTCAAACCCCGTACACGCAACATGCCATTGAGCTCACCGGTCTGTTCAAATCGATAGACGGTTCCGAACTCAAACAGCCGCAACGGCAACTGCTTGTACGAACGCGGCATCGCCTTAAAGATCATCGCATGATGCGGGCAGTTCATCGGCTTAACCAAATACCGCTCGTGCAGTCGCTGCCAACTCTGCAGAACGGCGACTCGCTCCTCCGCCGAATCCTCCGGCCGGTAGTCCTTGATCTCGCATCCGAGCACTTCGGCTGCTTGGATGAATGCCTGCTCGTGCGCCGTTGGAAATGCGTCCTTGCCCTCCAAACGTCGGATCCATCCATCCACCAGCGCCCCGCCGTCGTTGACGAACAGCGGGGGAAACTGGCTATCGCGATAATAAGGAAAGTGGCCGCTGGTTTCATAGAGTTCGACGCGTCCCAAATGAGGGCTGTACACCGGCTCGTACCCGCGTTTGAGCATTTCTTTCCGAAGGAAATCCTCCAAGAGACTTCGGATGCGAGCCCCCTTGGGTAGCCAGAGGCACATGCCAGGCCCAACTTCACTCGATATTTGAAAAAGCCCCAGCCGTTTTCCAATCACCCTATGATCTCTCTTTTTGGCCTCCTCTACTTGTTCCAAGTGCGCTTGCATGTCTTTCGGACTGAACCAGGCTGTTCCATAAACCCGTTGCAGTTGGAGCCCCGACGCGTCCCCTTTCCAATAGGCACCCGCGATGCTCATCACCTTAAACGCCTTGATTCGACCGGCGTCCGGAATGTGGGGCCCTCGACACAAATCCACAAACTCCCCTTGCCGGTAAAACCCCAGCGTGTCGTGATTGGCCAAACCGGTTTGGATGTGCTCCACCTTGAGCGATTGTTTCATATCCCGACACAACTCCACCGATTGGTCCCGATTCAACGAAAATTGCTCAAAAGGTTCCGCGAGCTCAACAATCTTTGCCATCTCCGCTTCAATTTTTGCAAAGTCGTTCTCATTGAGTTTTTGAGGAAGATCGAAATCATAGTAAAAGCCATTGTTGATCGTCGGCCCGAAAGCTAACGATACGCCTGGATAGAGTCGCATAATGGCGCGAGCCATAACGTGTGCCGACGAGTGCCTCAGCACGTCCAGGGCCTCCGGATCTTTTTCGGTAAGCAATCGCAAAGGGATCGGAGAACCGTTGGAGAGCGATTTCAATGGACGGGTCGCGTCGACAATCAAATCACCGACTTTCGCAGCGACAACGGCCTTGGCAAGTCGAGAACCGATCTTTTCTGCCACAGATAGAGGCGTGGCATCGTCCGGATGAGAAACAATCGTTCCGTCGGGCAGTTGAATTTCCAACATGGTTTGGCTTCCTGGCCCCAACGCGGCACCGTCAACGCGGTTTGCGAATTGGGAGATGATGAGGATTATTTGAATCGTCCAGACAAAAGACGAATCTTCAGCCTAAAATGTTCGCTGTTGCCACTCCAATTGGCAATGGGGGGGCGATGGTGCCACAATAAAACCGCGAACAGAGTCCCGCTGTCTCACTTGGATAAAGAAGGTATGCTACTATACTCAGAGTGGCTAATCATCTGCTCGTCTTGATAGTAAATTTCCATATGAGTGTACTTGTATTTGGGCATCGCAATCCGGACACCGATGCCATTTGTTCCGCGATTGCCTACGCGGACCTTCTGCAACAAACCACCCGCCCCGAAGCGATCGCGGCTTGTTGTGGCACTCCGAATAAACGAACCGAATACGTTCTGCGACGGGCCAAAGTCCCGGCGCCTCGCATCGTTATGGATGTTCGTCCGGAAGTCGAAGACGTCTGCCAACGCGATGTCAAAACGGCCAAGTACGGAGACGTTTTCTTCGAAGTCTACAATCGGATGAAGGATCACGACCTGCGTGCGATCCCTATCGTCGATGATGTAGGCAAAGTCGTTGGCGTCCTTTCGCTGCTGCAATTGATGGACCTGATCTTTCGCGATGACGCGGACCCGCTCAAGACGCGGACGGTCGCGACAAGTCTTCAAAAGATTTGCGAAATTGTGGGCGGAAAATTCCAGCATTCGCTGATCCCGACCCAACATGACCAGTTACTGGTGATGGTAGGTGCGATGAGCGCCGGTGGTTTCACCGAACGCATGCAAAGATTTCCAGCCGAAAAACTGATTGTCGTGAGCGGAGATCGCCCAACGATCCAGTTGCCGGCAATCGAGCATGGGGTGCGAGCGCTCGTGGTGACCGGAGGCTACACTCTCTCGCCTGGGTTGGTCCAATTGGCCCAAGCTCGCAACGTGGCGGTCATCCAAAGTCCCTTTGATACCGCGACGACCACGATGCGCATCAAATCGGCCCAGTTCATCGACTCCGCCATCGATTCGCACTTCGTCTCTCTCTCTGCAAAAAAACCGGTCGACGAAGCCCGCGCCATTGTCGAACAATCGAGCGAGCCTATCTTCCCAGTTGTGAACGACGCCGGACTGCTTGTGGGTGTGCTTTCAAAATCCGATTTGGTTAACCCGCCGAAACCCAAACTCATCTTGGTCGATCACAATGAGTTGAGCCAAGCGGTGACAGGAGCCGACGAAGCAGACATCCTCGAAGTCCTCGATCACCACCGACTGGGAGGTGGTCTAAAGTCCACGCAGCCGATCCGTTTCATCAACGAGCCGGTCGGGTCCACTTGCACGTTGGTCGCCCGCCAATTCCGCGCCGCAGGATTGATACCGCGCCCCGGTATTGCACTTTGCATGGCCTCAGGGATTATCAGTGACACATTGTTTCTAAGATCACCAACAACGACCGATGTTGATCGCGACATTTTGAAATGGCTTGAAACACTCTGCGAAGTCGATCTCACGGAATACGCGAACGAGTTTTTCGAAATCGGTTCGGCCTTGCGAACGTGCACGCCCGCGGAAGTCGTTCGCGAGGACTGCAAAGAGTTTACGGAACACGGGCAGCGTTTTTCGATTTCACAGATCGAAGAAATCGGCTTCGATCTGTTTTGGGATCGCAAGGATGAATTGCGGACGGCATTGGAAACGCTAGCCTCCGAACAGCGTTTGGACTTTGCAGCCCTTCTTGTCACCGACGTGGTAAGCAATGGATCGCTGCTGCTCTTGAGCCATGAATCGGACGAATGGGATGAGATCAATTATCCTCAGTTGGACCGCAACCTATACCAACTGGACCACGTCGTCAGTCGGAAAAAGCAATTGCTACCCCTCATCGCACAGTTGATCGAAACCGCGTCCAATCGATAGTCGCTCTTCAAGAAAATCAGTAGGGCAATAGGCATGGTTGGCAAACCCACATCTTCAATTTCATGGAAGCGAGCAGTTGGTACAACGAAGTCGACAAACAAGTCGCATGGGAGCATCCATTCAATGCTTACAAATTTCGCACACGAATGGTCTGCTATCAAAGCCCTGGCGCGGAGAGTATCTTCACATCGGAATGGGAGATGGGGCTATTCGATTTGTTGCGTCAAGCGTCGATCGTTCTGTCCTTGATCAACTTGAAAATTCAGTAGCTATGCCTGATTTGGAATTTGAAATCTAGTTACTAGGCTCTGCCTAGTAACTCAATGCGAGCGAGGCTCCGCCTCGCCGAAATTATTTCTTGGTCTGTGAACTCAGGAGGCAGGAGCCTCCACAATAGTGCGTTCCCAGGCAGAGCCTGGGAACGAGTAGTCCCTTGTGCAACGCTAATTCCAAAAGCCGGATTGGAAATCGCCGAAAAAAGATCGCTGCGAAACGATTGGTTGGGAGTTGGGTTGATTACACTGCGCTGTTGACCATCAAGCCTGTGATGATGAAGCAGGCCATCAGAAGGACCCATACAATGTCCAAGAAATGCCAGTAAAGCGTGCAAAAGCGAAGTCCAAAATGGCGTTCGTGATCGTATCGCTCCCGGTTCGCTTGAACTGCCACAATGCTCAATCCCACGATCCCGCCCACCACATGCAATGCGTGAAGAAAGGCAAGCACTAAAGTTAATGCATAGGCGCTGTTGCGAGAGGCTTTGGCCTCCCAAGTGGATAGCAATAGTCGATACATTCCCTCGGACTGTATCGCCATAAAAAGGAATCCCATGATAAGCGCGGCCCAAGTCGCTACCCGAACGTCGTTCGTTCGGTCCCGCCGGGCGCTTCGAAGTGCCCACTCCAGTGCTCCTGATACACCCACCAGCAAAAGCGTCGAAGGAACAAAACTTCTCGGCAAATAA
Organism: Pirellula sp.; assembly: GCA_031412875.1. Classification (GTDB taxonomy): domain Bacteria; phylum Planctomycetota; class Planctomycetia; order Pirellulales; family Pirellulaceae; genus JBKCUI01. The sequence goes on from JANODW010000435.1 coordinate 6,790, forward strand.
AACGATGCGAGCCTAGGACCCGATTCTGGCGCAATCCGAAGCGCAACGTAAAGCAAATACAGAAGGATGCTGGCCAAAAAGAAAACGGCCAGGGTCACTAAGAATAGCCAAACGCCTTGCATCGCTCTCGCGTCTTGCGGAAGCCTTGGTGGCTTGGTCATCAGCCACTCGGACTTGGATTTTTCCAGTTTGCTATCCACAAGACCTTTTCCCAACAAGAACCTTCCACAAAAAAACCCTCCGGCGTTGGATGGGTTTTGGACACGCTCAACCCGTCATGATACCCTGCTACCCGGCTAAGAACTTAACTCGAATCCGATTAATTGTGAGTCAGGGCAAGGCTGCGACAATTCGCCATGCGGCTCGCGAGGTGAGAATGTGTTTATTCCAGTCCATATAGGCCGGCAGGCGGGATCATCTGGCCTGCGACCGAACCCAAGCCCAGCCCGAGCTTTTGGAAGAAGCGTGGCTCCACGCTGAAATTAAACGAAACATTGTCGCGACCGCTGTCGACTGTCGCACCCACCCGGAGCAAAAAGGATTCTCCAATACGGGTCAGACCAAGCGATTGTCCGATGTTTCCGGTCTTGCCGAAGTCTACCGATGTGCCTCCGACGACAAGCCATTTTTCATTCATGCGATAGTTCACCGAAGTGGTCAGCAAGAGGGAACTGATCGGCCCCTCAAGGCTGGTCAATCCAAAGTAAATTTCTCCTCGGCCGGGCCGCGACAGGATACTGCCGATCGTCGTCGCTTTGAGACCCGATTGGAACAAGTCGTAATAGCCGTCGCTGATCAAGGTCACGCGATCCCCGATGTGGTAACGGAAATCGTAATTGATCCCGCCGACACTCTGCCCAAAGTTATCTCGGTCGGGATTGCCAAAAAAGATCGCATCGACATCAAATTCGACGACATCCGCGATCCGCTCCCGACCCGCTACTCCACGTTTGGTTTGGAACCGTTGATGGACTCCAAATCGAGATTGCAGTTGGTTCGTGACCACTTCCGAGCTCGCCGCAGAGACATATCGCTGCATCGCTTGTCGAGCCGCATAGTTGGTGGATTCAAATTGAGCGGGAAGGACACCGCCGAAAGTATTGAAAACCAACCGGCGCCGAAAGTGTTCTTGGGAGTTGTCGTCGATAGGGTTGTAGAGCGGGAATTGATTTAGGTCTCGCGTTGTGTCGGCGTATAGGAATTCGCTCTCGAATGAGAGTTTGTGCGCCAAACCATTTAAGTTCAGGGTACCGCTTTGCACGTCAGGAAACACATTCCACATCGGCAACGAGGACTTCAATCCCGCTTGGCCTGTCAGGCGAGAGATATCGTTCCCGTTCACGTCCTGTCCCCATTGTCCTGCCTCGCCCGAAATGTACGGTACGAATTTGTAGTAGCCTGTATCGATAGGTAGGTTGAGTTCGTGACGTGTTACGGCATGGATTCCCGATGCGGTGACTTCCCATGGTTGAAGCTGAAATTTTGCTGCTTCGCTCGGGTTGGTCGGCGTGCTGGCCACGCGTTGTCTCGCGTATCCGATGTCGGAATGCGAATAGTACGTGAATACATCACCAATCGTTTGACCCAACCAATAATGGTCCAAGCGAGGCAACCACTCTGTCTCGGTGAAGAACTTGTTCAGCCTGGCTTGGCCCCACAGATCAAACATTTGTTGATCGTAGTACTGTCGCAATCGCAGCGCATTGGAAAGATCTTTTTGCGTATCCCATTCTTGTTCAAAATACTGTTCCAAAAAGTTGCGGTCGCTGATCAAACCCGCTTCGGCCCAAAGCTCGGTGTCAGGTGAGAGGTACTGTTTGTGTTTGAAAACCAGTCGACCTCGCAAATCTTTTTCGGGAACCAGATTGAATCGGTCGGCCCCGATGAAATCGAGGCCTTTGTCTCGCAGGCCCCAAGCGTCAAAATATCCCTTGGCAGGTCCGTAAAAAAAATCGGGCACGTTGTAATTAAAATTGGTACCCAAGGCAAAGCCTCGCTTGCTCAAGTAATCGGTCGAGAAACTCCAGCGAGTTCCATCGATACCCTGCAGACCGAGCACTTGATAGGCGTCAAAATCCACCATCACTTGATTGCCAAAAATCGTGTCATTCTTGTATTTGAATCCATTGACGTAGAAGTTGGACGTATCGACATTGGTGTTCAAGAAAGGCCAGTACAGCACCGGCAACCCTTCCACGTAGACGAAGTTGTTTCTCGCCTTGGCCTGCATGCCTGTTTGGTCGCCGGCCCTGCCCGCCATTGGCATGCCAAAGAGAGTTCCATTCACATTGTTGCTGCGATCGCTGAGCTCGATGCGATCCGATTGGAGCCAGTACCGGGGAACCCCCAGACGACTGCTGGTCAGTGCAGCAGAATACGCTAAAAAGTTTTCTCGAGAACGCTGCTGAATCACATCGGCTTTGAGTCGGACAATGCCCTCGTATTGGGGTACAGGTGTCAAGACCTCGGCCCCCAGGATCATCCCGTACTCGGCTTGCACATTGTAATACATCCGATCGGCGTAGATCCGTCGCTGCCCCTGCTGAAAAACCACGTTGCCCTCGATGTAGATCTCCACGGGAAGGTCATCGATCTTTTGGGACATGAGCCGATTCCGGTCAGCGGTCCAGATGACCGCGTTGTCCGCTTCGATCAGCACCGTTCCAACATCCATCGGCCCCGAAGCAGTCTGTACCGACACGCCACCAAACTCCAAACGGAGCCCATTTTTGAGAGTCAAAACAGAATCGCCTCGCTCGGTCTGCTTTTCCCATTGAACGACCGTTTTGTCTCCGCCTCGACCGGAGAACGTAAATGTCTTGGCCCCCAATCGCGAACGTGTTCCGCTCAAATTGGGCGAGGATTGGGCTACCGGTCCGATGACGGGCGCTGGGCCCAAGTCGACTTGAGGGGGCAATTGGAAAGCTTGAACGCTCTCTCCCATCGGCATCGCTCCCAGTTCTAAAACGGTCCCTCCCAGTTGCGTATTGCCGACTTGTATCTGCTGGCCGCTGTAAGTAATCGAGGAGGGAGTTTCAAGCTGCGATGCCAATCGCGTTTCGCTGTCCGCGCCCGGCGGGGTCCAAGCGACAGCAGGCGTTACCGAATTGCGATCCGTCCAATTCAGATCGGGCACTTCATTGGTCGTCTGATCCCATACGTCGACGTGGAAGTCGATATCGAAGTTACTAAACAAACGGCCCATCCACTGCGCTTCCGCCGTGGCATCCTCGATTCGCTGCTCTTCCGACCAGCGGACGACGTAGTGCCCAATCGTTTGAACAATCGCTTTTTTCGGGGGCCGTTGACGCTTTGCGTCTGGCGCCGAGTCAGGCACTGTCGCAGGGAATGCGCCCGGCACCGAGTTCAATAGGGAACTAGGCATCGCGTCCATCGCGTCCATCGCGTCCGGCAACGACCGGTCGACCCAAATGTGCACTTTGTCGCAAGTGGCGGAAAAGGATCCTTGAGTGATTCGGCAGCCGCCGGTCAACGTGTACACGTCGTAGGCGCCCTGCTTTTGCTTGATCCCGCTGTGTGCAAAGACACGGATCCCAAACTTGGGGTCGGACAGAGGCACGCCTATTTCATTTGCTCGGCAATCCTGTGCGGTTCCCAGGGCAATCAATAGCCCTATCGCGCCCAACCCAAGCAGAACAAGCGCAGCGGTCCACACGCCCACTTTGCAGTGAGCAATGCGTCGCGCGACTTGGCATCGCAATCCGTGCCCAACAGGCAACGGTGGGTGCGATAAGTCTGAATCGGAAAGGGGACTCCGTACCACTACCGAATCGTTCTCCAATCGATGAAACAGGGAAGGAATGATGGATCTGGTTGCGGCGGAGTATAGGAGCCTAAAAAAACGGGCTCAATACGAAGGTTTGGCTAAAGTCAGCAAAAGTGCAATGCCGACACAATCAAGCCTGGGAAAAAAACCACTTTTCTATCTCGCACTCTATCCATCATCGCCAGAGGCCCTAATCCTCTCAATCGCCTCAGTTTACCTGCGCGGTGAATTCGTAAGAAACCATGTCCAACCTAGAATCTCTTGCAACACATTTGATCCAACAAGGCCATTGGGACGAGGCGGTCTGCCTCTACCGTGACGAACTTGGACTATCGCTGACACAAGCAGAGAAAACGGTCTTGGAACTCGCAGACAATATCGGCCTGCAGTATCCCGGCCGCTTTCTATCTTGGCTAGCTATTGCTTTCGCCGGCTTCTCGCTTTTCGGCTTGGCCGGCGTTTTGCAAATGGTACTAGCCCGATAACCATCGATCGAACGCTGCTGGTTGCCGCTACCAAAAAAGCATTCGCAAGGAAGCGACGCCTGTCAGGACCAGGATAAGGCTATCGAACAATCGCTGCGGGATCTTCTTGATGACGATGGTCCCTATCCAAAGGCCCAGGGCAATCAACGGCACCAGGGTCGCATTGAGCGCTAGCGTGTCCAAGCGGATGAGGCCCAAGCTCCAGCTAAACGGTATTTTGATCACGTTCAGGATCAAAAAGAACCACGCGGCAGTCCCCACAAATTCCATTTTGGGCAGTCCAATGGCCAAGAGATAAAGTCCGAACACCGGACCGGCTGCATTGGCAAGCATGGTGGTCATGCCGACGAGCATTCCCATGCTCCAAGCGAACCAAGCTGCGTGGGGAACATCGACGAGCCACTCTTCTTTCCAGATGCGAATGATCTGCATCGCGGTGAGTGCCAAGATGATCGCTCCAATCAAGGGGCGATAGTAGATTTCTGGCAGCCGAAACATCAGCAACCAACCGGCAATGACACCGATCAAAGTCGGCGGCATCATGCGTCGGACGTAAACCCAATTGGCTTTCTTTCCGTAAACGGACATCGCAAACAGGTCGCCCGCGATGAGCATGGGCAAGACGATGCCGGTGGAATCTCTCGCGCCAAAAACCGATGCGAACAAATAGACATGCACCATGCTGACGCCGGAGAAGCCGCTCTTGGTGATTCCAATGCTGAACGCCGCGACGGCTAACAAGAGCCAATCGAAAAGGCTGCTAGGCGCCATTGTTAAGAGATCATTTCGTCAAGACGTTTCAAAAAGGCGCGTAGGGCTCGAGCCCGGTGGCTGATCGCGCGCTTGACGCCCAATCCCATTTGTGCGAATGTCTGATGATACTCTTCGATCTCGAACAACGGGTCGTAACCAAACCCACCTTCGCCTCGGCGTTCGGTGAGAATGCGTCCCCAGCATTCGCCATAGGTTTCGATATGGGTGTTGCCTTGCGGGTCGCTCAGCGCGATGGTGGAAACATAGTAGGCGCGTCGCATCTCGGCAGGAATCGATTGCATTTCTTTCAATAGCAACGCGTTGTTGTTTTGGTCATTTGCGTCGGGACCCGCAAAGCGCGCGGAGTAAATGCCTGGTCGTCCCCCGAGCGCCGGGACGCAAAGGCCGCTATCTTCTCCGATGGCCCACATGTGGCGATGCTGTGCTTGCGAGGCAGCTTTGAGGCGAGCGTTTTCGATAAACGTGGTTCCGTTCTCTTCGACGTCATGAACATCCGAAAAATCGGCCGGCACTTTGATTTCAAATCCGCGAGGTTCCAAGAGGTTGACGAGTTCGATGATTTTTTTTCGGTTGTTCGTTCCCAGAAAAAGCTTCTTGCACTGCGAAAGCTCGGAGATGTGGTGTTGCATACCTATATCAGTTAGGAAAGTATCGAAGCGGCGCCGGTGGGAAGATGCGTCCATTCCAGGAACACAGCGGTCTGGGACCATTGTAGCAAGCCCTTTCAAAACGGGTCACTCTTCACGCTTCTCAACGAGAACGACGAACCCATGGTTCTTTAACCTGCCCGCAATGTCGCATGTGCTGCAATTGATAAACTGGATGTCATTGCAGGAAATCATGCCGCAGTTGTGGATCCCATTTTCGTCGTGGATATGTCCGAAGGCATGGATTTTTGGTTTGATCCGATTCTCGACGTGCTTGCGCAACGATTTCGAACCGACATGGACGAGCGCGCGCGTGTCCATGTCCCGAGTGACATCCATGTGTCCTTTGGGCGGACCATGGGTAATCAAAATATCGGTATCGTCCGGGATGGTTTGCCAGATGGGGTCGAGTTCCTCTCGCGGCTTCATGTAGGCCCAATCAAAAAACTGCGGCGTGTAGGGCGAACCGAAAATCTTGAATCCCATCCATTGCGTTTGCTGATGGATCAAGAACTGGATCGTGGGATAGTCGCTTGGTTGCACCAATCCCTTTTCGATGGCGGTGGAGTGATTTCCCGGCACAAAAATTTTCGCGGGGATCGCGAGGGCGGCATACCAATCCAAGAAAGCCCTGGCCTCCGGTTCATTCGTCCAAGCGTTCCCGCTATCGGATTCGTCGCCGCAATGGACCACCAAATCGACATCGGGCACCTCCAGTTGTTCGTGTTGGCAGTGGGTATCTGAGATAAACCAGATTTTCATAAACGGATCCAAATCAACCAAACCAGGGTCTATGCAAATCGGATTTCAAACGCCCGTTCCAGTGTATTTCTTGCTGCGCAAGGCTCACATTTCCATTTTGAAATGTTCGCAAACGCCTCCTCAGGCAGCGCATCGCCAAATATCGACCCATGCTTGGGGACAGCGTTTAGGACCGCGCGCAAGCCGGCGAGCTCGTCCTCATCGGGAGTTCGACTCAACGCATCGCCAGCAAAGAGCAGTCGATCCAAACGTGGCGCACAGACTCCGGTCCAAGCCGACTGGAGCAAATCGACATGCACTACGATTGCGCTGAGGATCGGATTGCAAAGCAAAGCGACAACGCGAGATGCATCGTCAGCGCATCCCGTATCGACAATCCGGCCATTGAAACCCGCTTGGCCATGACTCACCATTCCGAAGTCGATATTGCTCAATCGCAAATGGTCCGCAAATTGCTGCATCAGGGGATCGGACGATGGAGACCGGATGATGCCGATGATTTTGATATGCCCCAACTGGCCTTCGGGGAACAGCATGCTCACGATCGCATCTCCTACTTTTTGTGGCTTGCCATACAGGGGCGAGACGTGCGGAGATAGCGACGGCCCCGCGTTCACTTCGACGACAGCCCCTTTTTGTTCTGCGAGAGGGCGGCTGATATCCGTCGCCAAAACGTCTAGCCCAGCGATGTCCAATCCGACGACTCTGGCTGCAATGACAGCTTGTTCGGCGGTTTCGGGGTGCACAGCATCGGTGCAGTCAGTTGTTAAATCCCCAGTGCGACGAACGGTGACGACGCGATCTTTTTCTGGGATCGAATCCACGGTGAGCCCCTGTTTGTTCAATTCGATGATCGCCGGCGCGCTTAGGAGCAGGGTGCCAAGTTGGTCGTTGTAGGCTTCGCCTCGTCTCGGATCGGAGTTGACGATAGCGACGAGTTCTTTGATGGTTAACACACCATCGCCAACCACGCATTCGCTATGCCCTTTGGCGGCCGCGACGAGTTTGTTTCCCACTACCAGCAGGCGGTGGTGCTGGCCCAATGCGTACTGTTCGACCAAAATGTCGGTTGTCTCGCCTGCCTCCACCGCGAAGTCATACGCCTGCATGATTTCGTCCTTGGTCGTCAACTCGATGGAGATGCCGCGTTGATGGTTGGCGCTGCAGGGTTTCACAACCACTGGAAAGCCGATCTCCTGTGCTGCAATCCACGCGTCGTGGGCGCTATGGACGGCTCTTCCGTGCGGGACCGGCACACCCACTTGTCGGAGCAAACGTTTCGTAAGATCTTTGTCGCTTGCAATCGCCTCTGCGATGGCGCTTGTCGCATCGGTTTCCGCCGTCCAAATCCGCCGTTGGTTCTTGCCCTCTCCGAGTTGCACCAGCGAACCGCTGTTGAGGCGCGTGTAAGGTATGCTGCGTCGCCTTGCCGCGCGCAGTATGGCCCGCGAACTGGGTCCCAATCGGACGTCGTCCGCAAAGTCGAAAAGCTCGCGGACTTTGAGACCCAACGGAAACTCGGAGAGCAAATCATGGTCGATCCATTCTGCTGCTAAGACGAAGCAACGCTCGCTGAGCGCTTGTTCCTCCATTTCCATCGCCAAGACCGTCATCAGAGTTCCTGGGCTAGAGGTCGCCTGGAATGGGGCCGGACGCCGGCGCTCGATCCCGGCTCTTTCCTGAGGGACCGGAACTCCGGCCATCGCTGAAAACCAACGCGCACAAGCCAGCCAAAGCTCCGGTTCGCTGCGCAGCGACGGCATTTCTTGCACGATGGCGGCTGCGTTGGACGTGCTCAGCGGGTGACTGATCGCGAACTGCTTCGCTTCAAGAAAAACAGATAGTTTCTCTGCAAGGCTCTTTGAACGTTCCGAACAATCCAGGCGAGAAGGGTTCGAGTAATGGACTTCAAGCATGGCCGCAGTCGACCAGCGATTGGGTCCACGGAGGGCAACGAATTGATACGTTCGCATCAGGCAGAGAAATATTAGCGGTTCGGAAGCAGCTTAAGTTCGAAAAGAACTCGCATGAAGCTGCTTAGTGTACCTGAAATCTGCCTATTTGAGTTTCGAGATTGGGCGAAATCGAATCGCGTTCGATTCTGCTTGCTCGGACTTCTTCGTTTCGATGCCGCCCACCAATTGGATGGCGCCACGTTGGCTTTTTGCGGTTTCATACGCGACCGCCGAGACCGCGCCGACTTCGTCGTCTCCGACTCGAATGCGACTGCTCGCTTCCTGGAGGTTGGCCGCCCTGCGCTCCAGGGCTACCCGGTCGTCTGGATCTAAAAGTGTCGGCGTCCAACGCGGATTGCTGTCGAGCTCTTCAGGCGCATTGAGAGGCTGCATTCCGACGTTGCCTCGCGGTGCGAGGGTCTGAGGGATCGGCGGCGCACCGTCAAAGGGACCCGGCTTCATGGTTTGCATTTCATTCGTACCGGTTTGGGGTGCCCTGTTGCTGCCCAACGCAACTGCATCGCGAGGCTCCATCGCACTCGCACTGGAGTTGGTTCCCAGGCCTTTGGCGCTGGGCTGCCGATCGATCGCGACCAGCGGAATGGTTTGCACGCTGCTAGGATTTTCGAGCGCGTTGCGGGCTGCTTCGGTCGCGGTGTTGCTACCTAGTTTCGGACGGAAGTTGGCATCGGGATCGGCATTGAAATTGTTCGCCGGCGGCATCGCCTGAATGTTTGGCAATACCGGCGGTGCGACAAGCGGGTTGGTGTTGTTGTTTGGGGTGTAATATCCAGGGTTGCCATTGGCGGGCGCCGCCGGATTGGTAGTTGGATTGTATGTTGGATTGACAGCGCTGCTTGCACCATAAGCGCTAGCAGAGCTTGGGACCGACGAATAGGTCGGTGGCCCGACCGGAGTGACCGAAGCCGCGCCGGGGATATTTGGGACAGCCATGGGATTGGCCTGGGGAGCGCACATGCCGTTAGGGCACGCATTGGTCGATGGCGACCAAGCAGCCGTCGGAACCACGCCGGATCCAATCGCACCCGCGCCCACGGTTTGGCTCGGCCAACCGACGTTTGGAACACTTGCATAGCCGGAGTTCACGACTGCTGGTCCCGCCCCGTAGGTTTGCCCTCCGTAATACGCTTGTTGCGAAGCATAGGGTTGCCCCGCGCCCGCCGGGTTGTACTGCATCGTTGTCAGCGGCAAAGTGGAGGTCGGCATTCCGCTGGAAACTCCAGAACCGCCGATCGGAGCCATGGCTGCTGTTTGTCCGACGTAGGGCATGCCTCCATTAGGGATGCTTTGATACGTAGGATAGGCTGGATAGGCTGGACTGGCAGCTAGACCAGTCGGATTGTAGCCGGGGCCGGTGATGGAGGGCCACCGATTGGCTTGATAGCCATACTCTCCAAGCAGCGGGCGAGGCGCTATAACGGGTTGCCGTTGCGCTTGGTATTGGTAGGACGTGCATGGCTGCAAACTGGTCACCACCGAACCGTATCGAGGATCGTAAGCCGTGACCGGACGGTAGTAGGTTACGGGTGTTCGAGCCCACTGGGTATCGTAAGCAGCGGTCGGTAACTGCGCCGCGACCGTCTGAGGGAAGCCTGGTGGCAAAAGGGGAGCGTTATTGTTGGGCGCATAGCTTCCATATCCAAGCGTTTGATTCGTAGTCAAATTGGCATTGAGATTGGCATACGCAGGGGGCACATAACCTAATGACGGGTAGGCTCCGGGCGAGTATGCTGAAACTTGACCATTTACAGGAACGGGCGTTCCCACTGGATACGCGGGTGGTCTGCGTCCGAATATCGAGTCGAGCCACTGCCCCGCATGGCTAGTCTGGGTAGGTACCGTTGTTGCAAAACATGCAGCGGTAGCGACTATCAAAAAACCATTGCGGTTCAGCATCATGGGGTCGGTTCCTGTTTGGGCAAAAGGAGGCAACTTGCGATCGGCAAAAAAGAGACCGAGGGCAGGTGTGCTTAATGAGATGCCACACTGGGGTCTGGGGTCAACAAAAACATGAACGAAATTTTTCGATTCGAGATAGAACGGCGGTTTTCGATTCCGCTGATAACGATCGTAACGATTGCAACGAGGGCTTAGTTGGGCAAGTCGACTCCAGCAAAAATCCAGAATCCATCACACAATCCTCAATGGGACAGATGGTCCTATCGGATAGGTTGTCCTGTATGGGGCAGCAAACTCTGGTCGAATGTTGTCTATCCGAAAGGGACCGTGGCAGACGACTATTTGGCTTGGTATAGCCGCGCGTTTGCAACCGTCGAGGGGAATAGTACTTTTTATGGGGTCCCGCCTAAGAGCACTTTCGAAAAATGGCGAGACGCGTCCGCCGAGACCTTTCAATTCAGCTTCAAATTCCCTCGCAAAATCTCGCATGAGTTGCGATTGGTGGGATGCGATCCCGAACTCGACGAATGGCTCGATCGATTGTCAGTCCTACAGGCTGCCAACAAACTCGGTCCCACCTTTTTACAATTAGCCCCGTCGTTCTCTTTTGCCTACTTTGCCCAACTTGAAACGTTCTTAAAGAAGCTGCCCAGCGATTGGCCTTGGGCGGTCGAGGTGAGGCATCCGGATTGGTTTGACGATGCGTCCAAGGAATCCCAATTCAACGGATTGTTGCAAGAGCTCAAGATCGATCGCGTTCTCTTTGACTCGCGACCGCTCAACGCGCTGTTAGCCTCGGATGCGACCGAGCAAACGTCTCAAGCACGCAAGCCCAAGAGCCCGTTCCGAACGACGGTGACCGGTCAGCGCCCAATGGTTCGACTGATTGGCAGGAACGACGCTGCCGAGGTGGCTGGTTACTGGGAATGGTGGTCCGAGCAAATCGCAACTTGGATCGGCCAAGGCTATCAGCCGTGGATCTTTACCCATGCCCCGGACGATGCGTTCGCCCCGGGGCTGGCCAGAGTGATGCACGCGTTGGTGCGCCTGCACCTGCCCGAGTTACCTGCGTTGCCCGAGTTGCCTGCGATTTCCGATGCGAGTGCGATGCCCGATCCACCTTCGCCGAGCGGGCGTGTTCATGAGCCGCCGGGCGATTGGGAACAACTCCGGCTTTTTTAAGCGTCCATGCGATTCTATTTCGCAAGCCCGCCCCGACACGGAAGGATGGAACCACAACCGGGGGCGCGAAACGTGTATATTGAGCCATAGACCCGCGTGCGGAGTTGGTTTCCAAACGGGATGATTTTTTTGCAAAAGGGTTTTTTAATATGACGGGTGTCATTGTCGGGTTGGTCATTATGGGCACGTTTGTGCTCCTCTTTTGCTTTTACCTTGTCTCTCTCTACAACAATTTGGTCACCCTCAAGAACCGTTTTAAAAACGCGTATGCCCAAATCGATGTGCAACTCAAGCGACGATACGAGTTGATCCCCAATCTCGTGGAGACAGCCAAGGGATACATGAAGCATGAGACGGAAACGCTTGAAGCGGTCATTAAAGCCCGCAACACAGCTTTTTCAGCGGGACAACAAGCGGCGGCCAATCCAGGGGATCCCAATGCCATCCAAAATCTATCGACCGCAGAGATGGCATTGGCTGGGTCGCTCAATAAGTTCATCGGGCTCGCAGAAGCGTACCCAGATCTCAAAGCCAATCAGAATATGTTGGCCCTCCAAGAGGAATTGACGAGTACGGAAAACAAGGTTTCGTATGCGAGACAATCCTTCAACGACGCGGTCGCATCCTACAACATTGCATGCGAATCTTTTCCAGGCAATCTGGTCGCGGGTTTCGGTCGATTCACGCCTGCCACGCTGTTTGAGATAACTGAACCTGCCGAGCGAGAAGCGGTCAAGGTCCAGTTTTAGGCGAGAATGCGACTGTGGATTTTTTTCAGCATCAAGATCGAGCGCGACGCAATAGCCGGCTCCTTATCGTCTACTTTGTAATCACCGTGGTGTTGGTGATAGCCGCGGTCTACTTCGCCTTGGTCGGTATCCTCACGCTGGCAACGCGAGGGACAGAACATTCGGTCCATGCCTTGGACTGGCATCCGCAAATCTTTGCGAGCGTTGTCGGATCGGTACTGACTTTGATTGCGACCGGCAGCATTTATAAAACGTGGATGTTGGGAAGTGGCGGCGAACATGTGGCAGTCGCGTTGGGCGGTACTCAAGTCCCTGCCAATTCTCGCAACTTGGAGGAGCGTATCCTCCTCAACGTGGTAGAGGAGATGGCACTGGCTGCAGGCACTCCCGTCCCGCCCGTTTACTTGCTCCGAGACGAGCTCGGCATCAATGCCTTTGCTGCGGGAACGACCCCACAAAACGCCGTCATCGGGATCACCCGGGGGGCCATTGCAACGTTGACGCGAGATGAGTTGCAAGGGGTCATTGCTCATGAGTTCAGCCATATTCTCAACGGCGACATGCGACTGAACATTCGTCTCATCGGCCTGTTGCATGGGATTTTGATTATCGCTTTGCTAGGTTACATGCTCATTCGCATCTTGATCGAGTTTCCTATGCGATCCTCTCGGAGCGACGGCGAGGGGAAGAGCACGCTAGGAATTATCGCAGCACTTTTCTTGGTAGGCGGATCGTTGGTAGCGATCGGCTACATTGGCGTTTTTTTTGCCAATTGGATCAAAGCGGCCGTCTCCAGGCAACGCGAGTTTTTAGCAGACGCGTCGGCAGTGCAATTCACCCGCAATCCCGACGGCATCGCGGACGCCCTCAAGAAGATAGGCGGCTGGTCGAAACATTCCAAACTGAAATCGGCGAGAGCCACCGAAGCGAGCCACATGTTCTTTGGCAGCGGTGTCGCAACGCTTATTTTTGCTACCCATCCCCCGCTTCCAATACGAATCAAACGCATCGATCCAAGATTCAATGGGCAATTTCCAGCGACGAGCGAAGTGGCGCACTCTCTTTCGGATGTCATCGATCCTCTTTCCCTCTCCATGCAATTGGCCCCCAACAGAAGCTCGACGCATCAATCAGCGCAGTCCGGTGCGGAACAGTTGCCGTCCCATCCGCATAGCGCCGTCGATGGGATCGGCGAACCAACACCAGCACATCTCGAGCATGCCCACGGCCTCCTCCAAGAACTGGATCGACGCATTGCCTCTGGCCTCCGCGACCCATTGGGCGCCGTTGCAATCGTCTATGGGTTGCTGCTCGCACCGTTGGGAAACGAAACTCGCTCCTCGCAATGGCTCGAACTGGAACGCTCGTGCGACCCGCGTGCTTTGGCGGAGCTAACCAGGTTGTTACCTACCATTGATGCATTGGTAGTCGAACAAAGATTGCCAATCGTCTGTCTCGCGCTGCCCGCGCTGCATGAGATGTCCCCGCCGCAATTCAACGCCTTTCGCCAAACCGTCCGCAAACTTATCGAGGCAGATCGCAAGTGGACCATTTTCGAATTCGCGGTGCAGCGTTTCATCGCCAAACGCTTAGTACAGAGATTGAGTCCCGATCGCACCAAAGCATCTCCGCCACTGAGCAACGCGCAAACGAAGGAGGCATTTGGAATTGTTTTGTCGTCGCTCGCTTACGCAGGGGGAGCAAAGGGGGATCCCAAAAATGCCTTTCAAAAAGGGGTTGCGACCGTCCAGCCCCACTTGGACTCCATGGAGCTGCTTCCTCAAGAACGATGCAAATTGCGCGATCTCGACTCGGCACTCAACGCGCTCAGCAATACTGCCCCGAGCATGCGCAAACGGTTATTGGATGCATTCGCCGAGTGCATCGCAGCGGACCAGCACGTGAGCTTAGAGGAAACCGAGCTTTTGAGAGTCATCTCGGACGCGTTGGGGTGCCCTATGCCCCCGATTATCGCGTCGCGTTCATCCAGAATCCAACCCGCCCTCTGAACTCTTGGGAGCTGGCGGTCTTAGCCAAAAATCGGATCCACATCGTCTTGGTCGGACTTGCGGCCCGAATCGGAACGTCGCTTGTCTCTCTCCGCTCGTACACGTTCTGGAGTTTCGATACGCAGTAACACTACATCCTTTGCCGTCAAAATGATGTTCAGCAAAACGACCGGCAGTGTCGACAAAACCAAAGCGATCAGCGCGCCGAATTCTTCCGGTGTCCCCCAATTCCCGGCGCGATCGGGAAACAATTCACCCAGCGTCCAGAACAGATTTGGGAAACAATACCAGTCGAAGCTGAGCGTTTGGTAGTCGTTGGCAGCAAGGTTAATAGAGCATGTGAAGACTACCGCGAGCACCACCAAGACAATGCTCATGGTAAACGAAAGGACCAAACGTCCAACCAGCAAGTGCCTCAGAAATGCCATACACAACAATCGCACCATTCCCAAATACAATGCCAAATAGCAAGTCATAGCTATCAAGAAAAGTGCCAACGAAGTCAAATCGCTGAGCGAACTCGACGGGAGCAGGATCGACGGAGCGAGCATCAATCCGAATGTGGAACCAAAGAAACTCAGCAGAACGAAAATATAACCAGGTCCTGCCCCTGGGTTCAGCCATGTCAAGAACACTCGCCCCATCAAGGAACTCGGCAAGGAACGCCTTGCCCGCGCAGGGATCGTCCCTCGTTCTCCCATGATGAAAGTGCCGGCAATGCTCCAGTGTATAAACAGAGAAACGGCTGCCGCCCCGACCATCGGCGGAAACGTATCGATCGTGCCATAGGATGCGATCATGAACCCTTCCAACATGCACATGACCAGACCGATCGTCAGCAATGGAACACGAATAGGGGTCGATCGGTTCTCGCTGGTAACGCCGATAGCGCACGCCCCGCATCGCAGCAATAGCCATCCATACAAAACAATCCCCAACAGAAAGATCCCGAATACGATCCAGCCCTCAACGCCAAAACCACCGCTGCCCACCAAGAAAACCAATATGCTGCCCGACCAGAACGCGCATATTGCCTGTCCTATCAACAGCAGGATCGAGAAGAAAACCTGCTGCATCCGTGTCCTCGAAAACGAGGCGACCGAAATGGCGATGGTCGAGAGCGCCAGACTGCACGAAGTGATAATCAAGATCGTCATCGCGATGACTTCCAATGTCACGCCTCGCAACAAATACGTCAGGGCGATGCAAGGCGCGATGACGGACATGTAGACAATGAGCTGAAGGGCCGCAACACTCAGCTTCCCGACCAGGATCTGCCGCGGCGATAAAGTCGACAGCGACAATGTTTCGAAGGTACCATCCTCAAGCTCCGAGGCCATCGAGCGAAAAGTGGATTGAGGGATCACGATCAGCGCAGGCACGATCAAGATCACCACGTATCCGATCAGCATTCCAGCTCCATTGGAGTTGTAATAAATGCTTGGGATCATTCCCACGATCGCCAATATGGACCAGCCGAGAATGACCAGTGTGAGCAGCAAGAGCGTCCAGGAAAACTGACGGCTCTTGAGCGCCTGCCGCGTTTCCTTGACCAAGATCGGGTTGATCCAGTCGCTGCATGCAATCAACCGCCTGTCCCAATTCGTTTCCCCCTCGACCAATTGCTCGATCGCTGCGCGATGCTCCACCTGGTCGCTCGACATAGAGGGCACGGCCAAAGGAGCAATCTCGGTGTTCTCGGTAGAAATGGCGCTCACTGGATCGCTCCTGTCGTCACCTTCATAAACACATCCTCCAACGTTTCTCGATGGGCTGCAAACTCCAATATGGAAAAGCCATTCTGGATTATCGCGGTGAGCAACGCAGCTTGTTCGGCTGGGCCTCCGCACAGCTCCAGCGATAGCGCATTTCCATTTTGCTTGATATTGGAAACACCGTTCTGCTCGCTCAGCCAACGATGCAGTTGCTCTCCATTTTCGGTTGCTGTTACCTCGACTCGCAAAGCCCCTTGAAGCTTGCGGCGTATTTCGGCCACACTCCCAACGGCCAGCAACCTCCCTCGCTCAATGATCCCCACTTGATCGCACATCTCAGCAAGCTCCGTCAGAATGTGGGACGAGACCAGGATTGTTGTCCCCTCCACGGCCAATTGCTGGATCATTTGCCTCAATTCGATTCGTGCCCGGGGATCCAAACCGTTGGCCGGTTCATCCAAGATGAGCACCGCGGGCGAATGGATCATGGATCGCCCCAAGCAGAGCCGTTGTCGCATGCCTTTCGAAAGCCCCGTGATCGGCTTGGATGCGATTTTGTCCAAGCCCGTGAAGCTGAGTGTCCGTCGCAGGGCCGCGATCCGATCTTTGCCGAGCAAGCCATAGGACCGGGCAAAAAAATCCAGATACTCCACGCAG
>JANODW010000436.1:0-5647 GCA_031412875.1 Pirellula sp.
TCGCGGGCGCGGGGCTCGATGTTTTCGGACTAGAACCGCTTGCAAAAACAGACCATCTATTTTCGCCCCTTTATAAAATGGACAATGTACTCCTGTGGCCGCATTTGACCTTCTACACCCGCGAAGCCATGCATCGGCTCGAAGAAGAAACTTGGGCGAGATGCATCGAGGCGATCGAAGGACGCCTTCTGACAGTAAAGTCCCAGGACCCTCGGCTGAGGGCCCAGAGGGTCGGCGTCGCGTTTGTGTAAAGCATCGTGGGCACGTTGGGTTGCCCTGGCTGAGTCGGTTGTGTGTGCCAGAACCGACAGAGGAATCCCCCAATTTTCATAGCAAATTAACCCGTCCTACCCAGCGCGGTGTGGTTCGAATCGGTATTCTTGGAACATAAAATAAAGGCCGCCTGGCGACATGGAATCAACTTCACAAGCATTCTCAATTACCCCCCTTCACTATGTTTGACTTAAATAAAATACCGGATGCTGTCCACTTCGAAGGTGGCCTGACGAGACGATTGGTTCTGGCTTACGGAGCCGCACTCGCCGGGTTGCCATTGGTAACGTCGCGACTCGCGGCTGCAGACCGCAAAGTCGTTTTCGAAAGCAATCCGTTTAGCTTGGGAGTCGCTTCTGGGGACCCGGATCCCACCAGTGTCGTCCTTTGGACCAAACTCGCTCCGGACCCAACCCATCCAAGCGGAGGGATGAAACCGGACTTGATTTCTGTCGCCTGGGAGCTCGCAGAGGACGAGTCGATGTCGAAAGTCGTCGCCAGCGGTGTCGCAATCGCGTCACCTCAGTTGGGGCATTCGGTGCACGTCGAGGTCCACGGGCTCAAACCTGCTCGCTGGTACTGGTATCGGTTTCGTGCAGGCGACGCCGTCAGTCCGCTCGGCAGAACACGTACTTTGCCCGATCCCGATTCGGAACCGGATGCATTGCGATTTGCATTTGCATCCTGCCAGAATTACGAGCAGGGATTGTTCACCGCCTACGAGCAAATGGCCAAGGACGAGCTCGATTTGGTCCTGCATCTAGGAGACTACATTTACGAGTACCCGGGAGCGGACAATCGCGTTCGAAAGCATAGCGGTCCCGCCGACGGCAAGATCAAATCGTTAGACGACTACCGACTGCGTCACATGCAGTATCGTTCGGATCCTCTGCTTCATGGGATGCATGCGCAGTGCCCATGGTTCGTCACTTGGGACGACCATGAGTTTGACAACAACTATGCCAATGACATCCAAGAGGAACAGCGAAACGACAAACCGAAAGCAAACCCCGTTGATTTTCTGGTCCAGCGAGCCGCTGCGTATCAAGCTTACTATGAAATGATGCCCTTGCGAAAGCAAACCCTGCCGCAAGGTCCCGATATGACCATCTATCGCAAAGCATCGTTCGGACGGCTCGCGGAGTTCTTCATTCTCGACACGCGGCAATATCGAACCGACCAACCCAATGGCGATGGACTCAAGCCACTCAGCGAAGAAGCATGGCGTCCAACGAATTCTTTGCTTGGCAAACAACAACGTGGCTGGCTCGATAGCAGTTTGCTCACCTCGACTGCTTCGTGGAATGTTTTGGCGCAGCAAGTGATGTTCGCCATGGTTGAAATCAACTTGAAAGATCGAAGCGGTTTTTCGATGGACCAATGGCCAGGCGCAGCTCATGAACGGGTCGCATTGATGAAATTTATCGCTGAGCGCAAGGTACCTAATCCTGTCGTCCTCACAGGAGATATCCACGCCAACTGGGTCAACGACTTGCGAGTCAACGATCGACAAACCGATAGTCCCATTGTCGGCACAGAATTTGTGGGTACCAGCATTTCCAGCGGAGGCAACGGTCCTAAAGAGGTCAAGAACCTTGAAACGTTGAAAGCCGCCAACCCAGGCGTGCAGTTTCACAATCAAGAACGGGGCTATGTGCGTTGCGTGATCACCCCTGACCAATGGAGGAGCGACTATGTTGTGGTGGAGGATGTTAAGGCTCCCGGTGGCAAATGCTTAACGCGCGCTTCGTATACGGTTGAATCGGGACGGCCTGGTGCTCAGCTTTCTTAGAGCGGGCTGTTTGACTTGCCGGAACAAAGATACAATTGCGTACCTTTGTTTCGAGCCAATGCCTTATTGAGAAAACACTATGACGACCATCTACACCAATACCGTGGCGACGATCGCTTACGCAAAGCAAATCTTGGCGGACATCGAGGACGGCAGCATGTGCCAGCAGCCGATGGGCCTGAACCATCCAGCGTGGCTGATGCTGCACCTATCGACGGCTGCAGACTACGCTTCGGTGCTTCTAGGCGGAACGGGAGTTTGCCCTCCCGACTGGAACGCCCTAGCCGACACAAAAAAGCCTCTCACACAAAATCGCAGCGACTACCCTTCCAAGGAAGTGCTGCTGAGCAATTTCGAATCGGCCTTTCTGCACGCTGCGGAATTGTACGAAAAGAAAAGCGAAGATGAATTACGCCAACCACAAAAGTTGGGCTTCTATGAAGCTGAGTTGCCAACGGTAGCGGACATGGCAGGATTCCTGCTGGTCGCACATACCAATCTGCACTTAGGCCAGCTCTCAGCCTGGCGCCGCGCGACGGGCAAAGCCCCATTGTTCTAGTAGGTCGCACCTGCCGGGTGCGACTGCTTGCGCAATTCGGAAAGAGACGGTTTGTGATGAAGGTCACTCTCGGCAAGAGTGACCTACTGCAAGAGTGACCTACTTTTATGAAGGTGATCAGATGCTATTCTTCGCTACTGTCTTGTTCCTTTTCGTAGCTACCAGTCCTGCTGGCAACGAGAATGCGTCGTTTGAATCCCATCGCGAACCGAGCGAAGCGGTGAGAGTCATGAGCTTTAACATTCGTTATGGAACGGCCAACGATGGCGATAACCATTGGAGCAAACGCAAAGAGTTTCTGGCCGAAACGATTGTTGCCTTCGATCCTGACTTGTTGGGGACCCAAGAGACCTTGGCGGATCAACGGGACTTCATCGCGGCGAAGTTGGTGGGCTACGAGTCCTTTGGTGTTGGTCGGGACGATGGAAAGGATCGTGGCGAGATGGCGGCCCTTTTCTACCGCAGCTCTCGTTTCGAAAAATTGTCAGGCGGGCATTTTTGGTTGAGCGAGACGCCGGAGACGGTTGGAAGCAAAGGTTGGGATGCAGCGTTGCCCAGAATTGCCACATGGGTCAAACTGAAAGATCGCAAGAAAGCGTCGGCCAAGCCGATCCTGTTTTTGAATACGCATTTTGACCATCGCGGCAAACAAGCGCGCCAGGAAGCAGCAAGCTTGATTCGCCAAAAGATTCAAGAACTGGGAGCGGAATGCGATCTGATCGTGACCGGCGACTTCAATGCAGATGAAGGAAGCGAGCCCTACGCCGCATTGTTTGCGAGTGAAAGGGAGAAAGCTTCGCCGCTGGTTGACACGTTTCGTATTGCGAATCCGAACAAGAGCAAGTCAGAAGGAACATTCTCCGAATTTAAGGCCAACCAAACATCGGGTCCACGGATCGACTGGATCGGATGCTCCCGCAATTGGCAAATCAAATCGGCCAGCATCGACCGGACGGAGCGAAACAGCCATACACCGTCGGATCATTTCCCGGTGACTGCCATCTTAGAATGAGCTCTGCTAAAGGAGAAAAGGGACTTTCGGGTAACGAAGTCGTTGTTGCACTAAGCCGCATTCGCTTTGGGTTGATGTCGCGTGTGTCGCGGGGCGATGACATCCGATGCGAGCCCTAACTTTTCTAGCAGTTTGATCTCGTAGTAGCTGATGTCGATTTCCCACCATCGATGCTGGACGCTGGCCGACGATGGGTCCTCGTGATGATTGTTGTGCCAGCCTTCGCCGACGGTAAGCAATGCTACCAGCCAGTTGTTGCGGCTATGCTCGCCGGTTTCGTAGTTTCGGTAACCAAACATGTGGCTGAGGGAATTGACCGACCAAGTGATATGCCAGACAGCGACGATCCTGGCGTACACGCCCCAAACGACCATGCTGAGTGCCAGTTGCAGCGCGGCGGCTTGTCCCCAACCGATCCAACCGATCAAGTAGCCCGCCAAAAAGAATATGGGAAGTTGAGAGAGCCCGATGTAGAGGTTGGTGAGGGGCCGTTTTTCCATGTACATGTAGAAGGGGTCGCGGAGCAGATCCTTGGAGAATTTTTCGATAGCGCTGATCGAGTGTGTTTCCCGATTGTTGACCATGAGCCAGCCGAAGTGGGACCACAGGAAATTGACCAGGGGCGAATGCGGATCCGGTTCATGATCGGAGTGAACGTGATGGATTCGGTGAACGGCTACCCAGCGGGCAGGAGAGTCTTCTAAACAGCAGATGCCGAGAATGGCGAACGTGTGTTCCACCCACCGTGGCGTCTTGAAACTGCGGTGGGTGAGCAGCCGGTGGTAGCCGATCGTGATCCCTTGGCCAAAGACATGGATGCCGATCAGCATCGACGCAAAACCAATCCACGAAAAAAAGTAGGGTACCAGAGCTGTGAGGGCAAGCAAATGGACAACGAGGATCGTCCCTAAGTAAAGCCTATTGATTGTGTAGGGCTTCACCGTTTTGGGGACAGACATAGCCATTTAGGACGCACTCCAAGACAAAAGGAAGAATTCGGTTCTAGGATTGTGTTCAAATAGAATCGAACCGCTAGGGCCATTGTTCGCAAAGCGTAGTTTTTACGCAAGGCGATAATCTTCGGAACCCGTTTTGCGACGTCGGCAGTTAACTCACATGATGGAGAAATAGTTTTCGACAGCAAAGTCCAGATATTCTCGTTTGAGCTCCATCGGCTGGGTATTGAAAAAGCAGTAGGAGCGGACCTGCAAAAGAAGGTCTCGAGGATGGCAATTCCGCATGGGCCGTCCGAGCGGTTTGTAATGCTTTTCGATCAAATAGTCGATCATATCGGCGCGATACGGGATCTTGATGACTTTGCACATGATTTCGAAAAGCTTTCGGAACGCTTCCTCCGAAGGGTTTTCGACCTCGATTTTATAGGGAATTCGTCGCAAAAACGCGTCGTCCACTAAGTCTTTCGGTTCGAGATTGGTGCTGAAGATGACCAGTTGATCGAACGGGACTTGGACTTTCTTGCCGTTGCTCATGGTCAAGTAGTCGTAACGTTTCTCCAGCGGAACGATCCAGCGGTTGAGCAATTCATCGACGCTCATGCGTTGTCGGCCGAAGTCGTCGATGAGGAGCACACCGCAGTTGCTTTTGAGCTGTAGCGGTGAGTCGCTCACATTGGTTTCGGAGTTGCGAAAGACCTCTAGCATTTCCATGGTCAATTCACCACCCGCCACAATGGTCGGCCGACGGATCCGGACCCAGCGATGATCGATTTGGCTTTCCTTGAGGATCCCATCCGACCTTTCATGGGGGCATTCTTCATGATTAAGAGGATCGAAAATCCGCAGGATATCGCCGTCGATGAGGACCGCTCTGGGGATCCAGATATATTCGCCGAAGGCCCGCGTCACCCGTTCCGCGATGCTTGTTTTGCCGTTGCCCGGTGCTCCATACAGGAACAGCCCGCGGGCGGCGGAGATCGATTGCCCCACCTGGCTGATCACCGATTCCGGCAGCGACAGATCGGCCAAGGCGTTGATCACACTCGCCATACGAG